>JAKSPF010000142.1 GCA_024405065.1 Sphaerochaetaceae bacterium
TTTTGAATGGTGTTTTTTAGTCATAGAGACCTCCGTAGTATAAGATTTGAAAGGCACAAACCTTTCAATTCTTAATAGATACGGAAATTTGCGATTTTCTTCAGGAAAATCGGGTATTTAAGAAAAAAATTGAAATTTTTTTCAAAACAGTGCCGGCTCGCCCCATCAATGTTATTATCAGTTCTACAATGTCTGTAGCAGTTTGGTTTCTGCTCCGGATTTGAATAGCCGGCTGCACGACTCCATAGCCTTTACATACTGAAAGAGACTATCGGTTTTACAGACACCGAGGATTGTCCGATTATGTATGCTACTGATGCTCCAAGTTGTGCACTCACGTTTGTCAGTGCACCTATTCTGGGACTGACAGTGAAGTATGCCTGAGCTGCAATTTCATGTTTGTAATCTGAAATTACGGTATTGTATGTGCACTTGTAGGATGTATCAAGAATGAATCTTTTAAAATAAAACTCCGGAAACCCGTTTTGTATTTCAATACAAAGCGGTATGAGGGTTATCTGACCCGAAAGTCGGAAATCATGTTCGTTTCCGCCTTCAACAGCAAAAGTGAAGTGACTGTGCATAGGTATGAAGATAGGCGGATGAAATCTCACCTGAATTTTACCGGCAAGACTTTCAATACCGTCTTGTTTCAGCTGATACAGAAATACATCACCCTGAGCCTCCAGTCCGGCATAGTCTGTTACCTTTCTTCCCGTCTTTATCAGATTTGAATACGAAGCGGTGAAGCGGTTGTTTATGAGAGGTGTGCTTTTCTCCGTTTTCAGTCCGAGTGTATCTGAAAGAATTACATATTCTCCTGCATGTGTAAGTGTTTTTGTCCAAGCTGCTTTCAGTGATACATCAAAACAGAATGACGGGAATGTTACGTTGGTCTTGAGATCAAGTTGGAGATTTTTTATTGACGAGTTTGCTACATGAATTGATGCAAATCCATAGTTTTTTGACGGATTCCATCCGCCTGAGGTTATTAAATTCCACGTCTCAGTCGGGTCTGACGTGAAGTAAGAAAGCCCCAAACCGATGCGGTTGTCAAACATATCGGACTGGCCGAATCCGAGTACCGGTATCAGAGAAAAACTGTTGAAGTATCTGAACGGACTGTATTTTGAAGAATCGGTCAGTACAGGTTCTTCCGACATTTCCGCTTTGTATGGTCTGATTTCAAGTTCTGTTTCATCAGAAAGGGCAAGTTCTTTCAAAGAAACGGTACACAACTCCGCTCTGTCGTAAAGCTGAGCAATATAGGTAACGTTTCCGTCAATAAGAACAGGATATTTGATACCCCCGTTGATAAAGACAGATGATTTTTTTAAATATGCGCAATTGTCATGAAATTTTATCTGTCCGTAACATCCGAAGTCGTCTGCGTAAGAGAAACTTACGATATTTCCGGATGCTGTGAGACTTCTGAATTTCAGGTTTTCAGGGTTGCTTAACACTTTCAGAGTTACTGAATCCGTATCCAAAATTGCAATTTCATCCTTTCCGTTTGAGTTTATGATCATTGCAGCACTTCCGTTTTCAAGGGTACAGAAAGCAGAAGCTGTAACTCCGTATCCCAGATCAATCTCTGCAATTTTCTCATAATCATAATTGTATACACATATCTGCGAATATCTGTTTTTCTGCATATACACGGCTATTGCATCATTGCCGTTGATTTTTACTCCAAAGCCTGCACGTGAATTTTGAAATATATGCTCTATTCTTCCGTTTTCAAAGAAATAAAGTATGCTTTCCTTGTCCGTTACCATCGGAATGAGTATTTTCTTGTCAGATATGATATTCAGTTCAGGATAGCTTGTTGCATGAAGTAATACAGTTTTTCTTTTTCCGTCAACAATTTTGAAAACTTCATATCTGCTGCTGTCATATCCGTAAACGGTATGTCCGTTTGATGTAAGAACGCTGTAATGCCCGTCTTTCAATCCGATTTTTTTATATGGTATTGAATCCGGAACTTCAACTGAATTTTCAAAGTTTTTCCATGCATCTTTGAGTTTTAGCCCGAAGGCCTTTTTGAAGTTTCCGTATGTTGTTGCAAATCTGAGATGACCGTTGGATTCAATGAAACTGTTCAAAGCTTCTTTCCCGTAGGTCTGTCTCAACCATTCCATGAAGGCACCGCCGAAAATATAATGCATTCCGGCAGGATATATGTCCCTTGCCCCGCTTGCCTGAAGATTTGAGGGAAAAAGATTCTCTGCTTTTGCCTGTCTGATTACCTGAGTTGAATTTTTATCGTTCAGTCTGCCGTCTCCTTTCAGGCTTTCAGTCATTACTGCAAGACCTTCTGTTATGTACGGTGGAGAGTAAAGTCCCTGCGGCATGGCTGCAGGGATTATGTGGCTCAGAAATTTCCAAAAAGGACCCTTGATATTCAGATGAATTGCATGTGTAAGCTCGTGTCTGAATATACCGAGAATTCCATCACTGTGTGATGCAAGTGAATCCACTTGACCGAGAGTGTCATATAGGACAATACGGTTATAAGGCCATGGGGTGTAGTAGGCGTTCAGTATGTTGATACGATCCGTTATTACAACGGGAAGATAAATGTCAACATCATGTGCATCCAGTACATCGGAGACTTCATTGTAAATCCTTTCACAATTGTCATAAATCAATTTTGCGGTTTTTACCGACTGCGGTCTGTATATTATCTCAAAATGTTCTGTTGAAACAGAAAGAAAACCTGCCGTTCCTTCTGAGACGGAGGCAAACAGGCAGGTCGGAATCAAAACTAAGAAAAAAAGGACAGCAAAGATTTTTTTTATCATACTGTCTGTGAGTTTATTTTCTTTGTTTCCTCTTCTTCAAGAACTCTGTACGCAATTTTACCGACAAGAGTTTTCGGAAGTTCGGTCCTGAATTCAATTTCGTACGGAATTGCCCATTTTGCAATTTGTTTCCTGCAGCAATCCAGTATTTTTTCTTTCAGTTCCTCGGATGGCTGTATACCGGCTTTTAAAACAACAAACGCTTTCACCTTATGCATTTTGTATGTATCCGGTACGCCTATGCAACAACTCATCCGGACTTCTTCAACAGAGTCAATGATGTTTTCAAGTTGTGACGGGTACACATTGTAACCGGAAACTACAATCAGTCTTTTTATTCTCTGCTTGAAGTATACAAATCCCTCTTCATCCATTGTTCCTACGTCACCGGTGTGCAACCATATATTTCCATCCTGATGTCTGACCAGAGTATTGCGGTTTTCTTCTTCATGTCCTATGTATCCGGTCATTACTGAAGGACCTCTGAGACAGATTTCACCTTCAGTTCCATAAGGTACTTCGTTGACTGTGCCGGGTTCACATATTGCAAAATAGGTATCAGGGTACGGAAGTCCGATGGAACCTTCTTTTTCCTTGTTGTACGGGGTAAGACAGCAGGCAGTCACGCATTCTGTTGTTCCGTAACCTTCCCGTACTCTGACAGGTGCGTTATGCTCCTGTAAAAATCTGTCAATTTTCTTTTTCAGTTCCACGGAAAG
>JAKSPF010000143.1 GCA_024405065.1 Sphaerochaetaceae bacterium
ATCTTCATTCTGCTGTAAACCGATTTCCATAGGAATGCTTGCAATCAGGGGAACATTCATATCCATGCACATATTTTTTCCGCCGTCTTTGCCGAACACAGGAATTTCATGTCCGCAGTCCGGACAGATCAGACAACTCATGTTTTCCACAACACCGATGATTTCAACATCAAGATCCCTTGCAAATGAGACACTTCTCCTTGCATCAAGTATCGCCACCTTCTGCGGTGTAGTAACTATCAGACAACCCGCAAGAGCAGGAATACTCTGACACACCGTAAGCTGTTCATCCCCCGTTCCCGGAGGAGAATCTATAAGGAGATAATCAAGAGTTCCCCAATTCACATCGGCAAGAAACTGCTTTATTACACTTATTTTCATCGGACCTCTGAAAATCACCGCCTGATCAGGATCTGACAGAGCAAAACTGAGACTTACAAGCTTCAGTCCTTCTCTCGGACTCACGGGTTGAATTTCACCGGTCTCATCACCTTGAAGTATCTGTCCCTCACAGCCGAACATTTTTGCAATATTGGGTCCGTGAATATCGGTATCCAAAACACCGACCGTCTTTCCCATTGCCAGAAGGGCATTTGCAAGATTTACCGTAACCGTAGTCTTTCCTACGCCGCCCTTTCCGCTCATAATAAGAATTTTACGCCCGATTGCGTCCATCCTTTCACAGATTTTCTCTTCCTGACTTTTCTCCGTGTCTGCCATATTCACCTCACAATCAGAGAATAACCCTTTACAGATTGTTGGGCAAGTTACACTTTCATTTGTGAAGGACAGGGCGGAATCTCCGGCGGACAGAAACAACGGCTGATGATAGCAAGAGCCGTAGCACCTAAGCCGAAAATATTGATATTTGACGAGGCAACCAGTGCGCTTGACAACATCACACAGAAAAACGTATCAGCGGCAATTGACAAACTGAACTGCACAAGAATCGTCATAGCTCACCGCCTTTCCACCATCCGGCACGCTGACCGTATCATCTTCCTTGACGGCGGAAAAATTGTTGAGGAAGGTACATATGAGGAACTGATTGTCAAAAACGGCTGTTTCAATGCGTTCGTGGAACGACAGCGGTTGGATTTAAGTTAGTCTCTACCCGAAGAAACAGCTGCACGGCCTTGCAAGTTCCGCAGAAAACCTACAAAACTGTGCTTCTTGCTTTACAGGACTTTGATTCCTTCAAAGTACACATCCTGTATTTTTGCTTCATGAATTGTCCTGAGATCACTTTCTTCCTTATATTTAAGGAAATTTTTGTCAAGAATAATAAAATCCGCATTCTTTCGGGCAACAATGGAACCGCATTTGTTGTCTATGCCCAACATACGTGCACCGTTAATGGTAAGACACATCAATACTTCTCTCACAGTCAGCAATTCCTCAGCCCCAAAAGGTTCAAAAGATTCCGTAACATTCGGCTTTTTTCCCGTTGTTGCAATTTCTATGATGTTCATTATGTTGCCTTCAATAGTTTCAGCACATGGGGCATCGGTTGAAGATGATACAAGTATTCCGGCATCTGTCAGAGATTTCATAGGATATCCGGATTTTGCTGCCTTTGCCGGAAGCATTGAAGTAAGAGTGTCACCTGTTGCGGGATTGCCATCGTTGTAGTGCCATATCATATTCGCAGCAATACCGATATGGTTTGCAGCGGCTCTGTCCTTGTCTTCCGTGTTTATGTTTCTTACATGACCGAGTGTATTGCGGTTTGTCTTTCCGGACGTTTCATTGGATTTGATATAGGCATCAATTGTTGCCCTGACTGCTGCATTTGCATAAGCATGGGTATGAACAAGCAAATTTCTGCTGTTTGCATACTTCACCAAATCAACAAGTTCATCCTCCTCCCATACTTTATTGCCTGTTGTTCCATTGTTATATTTCCCGGTTTCATCCCAACCTGTTCCCGCTTCACACCAGCCTGTTCCTGTTTCAACCACTCCGTCAGCAAAAAGCTTGATGTTGTAAGGGTTAAAATGTTCGGAATGATATCTGTCCGCAAGTTCTCTGGCATGGTCTATCTTTTTCACGTACTCTTCCGATTCATAACTGCGTATACACTGGCATGATGAAACATTCACGCTGAGCTTACCTGCCATATCAATTTTCTTCAGATGTTTGTAAAAATCCTCAGACAGATAGTTGAGGTAAGCGTCAAAGTAATTGGTGAATCCTCTTTTGTGAAGAGTATCTGTTGCGGATTCACAAGCCTTTTGAAATACGGCATCACCTAAAACTGAAAGGTCACAACACTGCTCAACGGCATAGGGAACAAGCTCATCGCCTATGATTCCGCTCGGCTTTTCGTTTTCCCCTTCGCCAATCATCCAAACCGAACCTCCGCGCACAGTTCTTCCATCATAATAACCGATTTTTTTAAGTACCATTGTGTTGCATATTGCCTGATGTCCGGAACCGTCAATGAAAATAACCGGAATATCCGGAGCAATACCGTCTATTTCTTCGGCGAAATTTTTACCGTTTGCAATATCTTCCATCAATTCTTCATCAGAAGGGAGTATTCCCCATGACAGGAAGAACGGCGGTTTTTTATCTGAGGAAACAGCCTCTTTTAATTTATCCGACAGCTCTTTATAAGTACAACCGAGTCCCGGAATAACTCCTTCGTGCACAAGAGCATCAATGGCTACAAAATGCCCGTGACCTTCCGTACAGCCGGGAATAATCAGTCCGTTGTCTCTTCGGTCAATTACTTTTGTCACACCTTCTTTGATGTAAGGTGCAACATCCTCTTCAGTTCCTACACAGACATATCTGCCGTTTCTCACGGCAAAAGCCTCCACTACCTCGTTTCCGTCCTTTTCCGCCGTGAAAACCGTACCGTAAACAACAATATCCGCAGGACCGGAATCAACCAGAGAAGCAGTTGCTTCACCGTTACAATTTGTAAATAACGTTGCAATAATCAAGACTGAAAGCAATAATACGGCTGTTTTATTCATATCAGTTCATTCCCACACACCTGATTTCATATATGTTCGGCAACACCTGTCAGGCAATGATATCATAGCATATCAAGAGGATCAACATCTACTTCAAGAGTCACCGCAGAGGGAATTTTCACCTCAGACAAAACATCAGAGAGAGCCTTCATTGCAGAAGATGCTTTCCTTGAACGCAGAATAACCTGAAAACGGTAATTCTCACGCACCTTTTCTATAGGACATTCCTGCGCACCGAAAACTTCAAAATCACCGTGTCTCTCTCTGAGCTTTTCCGCAAGGTTCCAGGAAGTTGTATACGCCGCTTCCTGTTTCCG
>JAKSPF010000144.1 GCA_024405065.1 Sphaerochaetaceae bacterium
AATCATCATCGGAAAAAAACTTCAGAAGATCCTTAAGCTTGTTAGAATTATTCGAGTCCATTTTAACTCCTTATTTGTTTCTTTGTCTTACCGCTTCATACATAAAGATACCCGCTGCAACAGAAGCGTTAAGTGAGTTTACGTGTCCGTTCATCGGAAGACTGAGAAGGAAGTCGCATTTGTCTTTGATGAGCTTACCCATACCAAATCCTTCGGATCCGATTACAAATGCTATACCGCCTCTGAGGTCAGTTGCTGTATAGTCTGTGCCTTCAGCATCAGTTCCGTATACCCATATGTTCTTCTCCTTAAGGTCATCGATTACGGACGCAAGGTTTGCCACACGGGCAACCGGTATCCAGCTCGCAGCACCTGCGGAAGTCTTGTGAACAGTCTGGTTAAGTGATGCACTTCTTCTTTTCGGAATAATAACCCCGTCTGCACCGGCAGCCTCAGCTGTTCGGATTATTGCACCGAGGTTGTGAGGGTCTTCGATTTCATCACAGATGATAATGAAAGGGTCATGTCCCTTTTCGGCTGCTTTTTCAAGAATATCCTCAACTGTTGAGTATTCAGCACATGCACACACGGCGATTACACCCTGATGTGCTGCTGTGCCGCACATCTGACGGAGCTTCTGGTCATTTACGTTTTTTACAACCACGCCGTTGTTCTTTGCCATTGAAGTTATCTTGCTGAATATCGAGCCGGCACCTGAGATATAGATTGTGTCGATAGGCTGGTCAGATTTGAGAGCTTCCATTACAGGGTTTTTGCCGAGTATGAGATTCTCATTCTGTTCAGCGTTCTGATTTGTGATTTTATCATTCATATTGTAATTATTCCCGCTTTACTTAATTGTGGAAAAGGAAACATATGCACGTCTCCTTTATAACATACACTATAAATTATAACATTTGTTTGTGTAAAAAACAATTGCTTTTGCGAAGATTTTTTAATGGAAATATCCGCGGCGTTTCGTACATTGTGCATATTCTGACATGTTTGTTCCCGGGACCGGATGCAAATTCTCTGCCGGTTGTTACATAGGTTGAAATGGTGTGGAAAACTCTGTTGAAAATGTGGAAAGTCGCAGCCGGCTGTTGAAAACCTGAGATTTACTGTCGAAAACTCTGTGGAAACAGTGGAAAAGCGTGATTCCGGTGAATTGTTGATATGTTGATTAAGTTCAGAGCTTTCCTTAGGCAATTCGAAGAACTGCTTTCGTTCAGCAGGAGACGGAACGCCTCTGCGTTGTTATATACGGTTAATTGTGATATAATGTAGTGAGACAAACGGCAGTATTCTTCTGCCGTTCACTACAACAAGGTTATTCCGGAGAGGAAAAAACAATATGGATTACTGTAAAACAAATGACGGGATTCTTGTCAGTCAGAATGATTTTGATATTGCACAGACACTTGACTGCGGTCAGGCCTTCAGATGGAGCAGCTGCGGTGACGGTTCTTTTGAAGGGTATTTTCTCAATAACCGGCTGAAAATATCGGAAACCGGGAAAGGAACTTTTCTGTTCCATAATGTTTCCGAAGATGAATATCTCGGGATATGGAAGAATTACTTTGATTTTGACACGGACTACGGTGAGCTGAAGAAACGATTTTCAGAGGACGAAACTCTGGCAAAGGCGTGCGAATTTGCATCAGGAATAAGAATTCTCAGGCAGGACCCGTGGGAAACACTTTGTTCATTTATAATTTCACAGAACAACAATATTCCCAGAATAAAGGGGATAATAGGAAGACTGTGTGAAAGATACGGAGGATTTCCGTCGGCACTCCGGCTTTCAGAGGAAACAGCTGATTCACTTGCATATCTGAGATCAGGCTTTCGCGCAAAGTACATAGAGGATGCAGCTAAAAAAATCGCGTCAGGGGAAATAAGTACCGGTGCGGCAGCAGTACTGCCTCTTGAAGATGCAAAAAAAGAACTTATGAAAATCAAGGGAGTGGGTCCGAAGGTTGCGGACTGTGTTCTGCTTTTCGGAATGCACAGAATGGATGCGTATCCGGTTGATGTGTGGATAAAAAGGGTTCTTGCCCGCTTCTATCCGGACGGAATGCCGCAGTGTACAAAAGGCTTTGAAGGAGCGGCTCAGCAGTATCTTTTTCATTACGTGCGCTGTAATCCCGGTGAACTGGATGATAATTGACACAATACGCTAAAACGGCGAATTACGGCTGTGACAATGTGAAAAACTTGTGTAAAATATACTACATTCATTGACACGGGATTTGTTTTGATGTATTATTAATGTATAGGAAATTCTGAAAAAAGCAGTAAACACAGATGAATGATACAATAAGTTTGCTGTCAGAAAGGGGGATTGAAACAGAATGAGGGACGGGGACAGAATAAATGTCGGATTGTTTGTAAACAGTATTGAGAATGACTACTCCACACTTATGTGTCAGGGCGCTGCAATTGCAGCTGAGGAACTTGATGTTAATCTGATAATTGTACCCGGAAGGGAACTGAATGCCACCTGGGACAATATTGCGATAAACAGGTTTGAGCATCAGAGCAGTGTCCTTTATTCGTATATCAATTCCAGTAACGTTGATGTTCTCCTGGTTTCAATGGGTACGGTCGGATTTTTCCTTGATGAAGCCCAGCGAAAGGAATTTCTTTCACGGTACAGTGACATAAAAGTTATAGTTCTTGAGTCTGAGGTTGAAGGTTACCCTTCCATTCTTTTTGATATGAAGGGACTCAGAGATGAGATAGAACATCTTATAAAGGTTCACGGAAAAAGAAAAATAGCTTTTTTAAGCGGTCCTGCAAACAATGCGGTTGCCGCCGAGCGTCTTGAACTTTTCCGTCAGATAATGAAGGAAAACGATATTCAGCTTGATGAAAGCTATATAGGCTACGGTGACTTTACGGATTACTGTGAAAAGATGGTCGAAGCCATGTTTGACGGCTTCAGTGACGGTATGCCGGAGGCACTTGTGTGTGCCAACGACACAATGGTAAAGTCAGTAAAAAATATCTGTCAGGAGCGCGGTATTCAGATAGGCAGTGACCTTCTCGTTGTCGGATATGATGATGCTCCTTTTGCAGGGGTAATGGTTCCTTCGCTTACCACAGTAAAGTCAAATATTATGAGTATGGGCTACAGGGCTGTAGTAAGTGCAGTTAATTACTGTAAAACCGGAGTTTTTGAGAAAACAAGCGTTGAAACCAGTCTTATCCTCAGACAGTCATGCGGCTGCATTACAGAGGAAGTAAGAGGAAGGGAAACCAGAGATATAACAATTGAACATGACAGAAAA
>JAKSPF010000145.1 GCA_024405065.1 Sphaerochaetaceae bacterium
ACTCAAGCTGTGTTCCGTTATCATGAAGAGCCTTGAAGAACTTTTCACCGTACTTGTCAGACTGCATCATTGCCGCCATCCAGTACTTTGTTGTTGAAGCCTGATCCGGGTCGGTCATGATAATCTGATTTTTCCACTTGCTGTCAAGAAGATCATTCCATGTCTTGGGTGCATCGGCTTCTTTAACCTGTGTGGTGTTCCATGCAATACCCATTGTGACAAGTCTTCCTGCCGTGTAATAGCCGTCACTGTCAATATAAGCCTTTGCAATGTGGTTTTCCTCAGGTGAAGAATACTTCTCAAGCCATCCGTTTGCCTTGAAACCTTCATAGTCAGTCGGATCTCCGAGCCATACTACATCTGCTGCAATCTGACCGCCCTGAGCTTCGGTGGTCATCTTTGTGAGTACCTTTCCGCCTGATGCAAAATAATACTCCATATCAATTCCCGGATAAGCCTTCTCAAATGCCTCTTCAACAGCCTGAAGCTGAGCTTCCTGCATTGAAGAATAAAGCATTACTTTTCCGGAATAGGTCTTCTCTGCTGCTTTGGTTGTCTGTGCGGCAGGTGCTGTTGCTGTTGTTGTTTCAGCCTTCTTTCCGCAACTTACAAAAAGGCAGAGAACCGCAAGTACTGTAAGAATTACCGTAAGTGCTTTCTTCATTTCTGTCTCCTTTTTTATTTTTCCACAACCCGAGTGGTTTTGAATCATTTTAACCGTAAGTGCTCAAAATCTCAACCGTATAACGACATCAGACAGGATTTAATGTATAATTTTAATGTGAAGTACGACTTTGATTTCATCACACCGCAATCTCCCCACTGGCCTGAAGACGTACAGGATTTGCAGAAGCTCTGGTTTTGCGGTGATATTTCTCTTTTGGACGAGCCGGGACTGAGCATTGTGGGAACAAGGCACCCGAGCAGCAGAGGAATGCAACTTACACGTGATGCCGTAGATGCCATAGGCGATGAATTTGTCATTGTTTCAGGACTTGCACTCGGAATTGACGGTACTGCACACATTCAGGCACTTGCACGTAACTTCAGAACCGTTGCCGTGCTCGGCACTCCGATTGATGCCGTGTACCCCAAAGAACATGAAATGTTGCAGGAAATGGTTGCAAAGTGCGGATTGCTTGTGTCTCAATTTGAACCGGGCACTAAAGTGCAGAAGTATTTTTTCATGCAGAGAAACCTCACCATGAGCAGAATCAGCAGGGCATCACTTGTTGTTGAGTCCGGTGACGGCGGAGGCGGTGTAAGTCAGGCACGTTACAGTGAAGCAGGCGGAAAGCCGGTACTCATATTCAGGGAAACCTATGAAAACAGAACTTACCTGTGGCCGCGCAGTTTTTCATCCCCCGTGATTGTAGATAAACCGAAGGACATTACCCGCCATCTGAAAGCCCGCCTCCGCCTGAACAACCAACCTCTTCAACCTGAACTCTTTGTTGACAATCATTGAATGTATTCATATCGGTAAAATCATGAATGATTATGACTAAACTGGTATTGCAAAATTCAGAATTTCCAAAGCCATGCCATACGAAGAAATTTTGAACGTTTCTCCGAAGTGAATCATAAATCTGCATATTGGCGTGACATGAAAATGTTTCTTTCCTATAATGCAAGTACAGTCTGATTCATCGGAGCAAATGATTATGTCTGAAAGGTTATCCGGCAGAGTTGCCGAAAGTATGTTTCTTAATCTTTTGCCGGCACAGGTGCTGACAATTCTGATTTTCAATCTCAACAGTCTTTTCAACAGTCTGATTGTAGGAAATTTTTCAGGTTCCGAGAGTTTGGCAGTATTCGGATTCATCAGTCCACTTGTAGCCTTTCACACTATGATCATCGGAGGCATCACTTCCGGTTCACAGTTTCTCTGTGAACGTTATATAGGACGTGGGAAACATGAAAAAATCGGTGAAATCTGTGCGGCGGTTATCGTTATCTCTTTTTGCGTCGGCATGATTCTTACATTGATATATGAATTTTTATCCATGCCGATTGCCTCTTTGCTGGGAGCTTTCGGAAATTCACGGATTCTTGTTTCCGATTATCTGCGCGGATACGGTTGGGGAATGATTCCTTTACTTTTCTCTTCATCAGTAATTCCGTTTTTGAAACTTAACAATGACGGTTACGTAACATCTGTATCCGTTTTTGCAATGCTCGTTGTGAACTGCGCCGGTACATTGCTGAATACATTCGTTACAAAGCGCGGTATGTTCGGATACGGAGCAGTTTATTCCCTAGCATATTCGGTATTCACTCTGATTGTTGTAATTTACTATCTCTCGGGAAAATGTCCGACACGGTTAAACTTCAGATCATTTAACCGGTCGTATGCAAAGAATATTTCAGCTCTGGGCTTTCCTGCAATGCTTTTACCTCTCTGTCTGAGCTTGCGCAACCTGATTTTCAATAACGTTGCTGTGCGTATTTCCGGTACAAAAGCAATTACAGCTACAGCAATTTTGATCAACATCACAGTTTTTTTTGAAATGTTTACCGGAGGCATAAAGAATACGGTAAGCATCTGTACCGGGATCTTTTATGATGAACGTGATAAAAAATCCATGCTTGAGGTCACACCTATAGGGCTTCACTTCGGTGCGCTGATTCATTCCGCTGCATACATATTCATCTTCTTCTATTCAAGAGTGCTTGCACGTTTGTTCGGCTCTGAGAATGAAATTGTACCTTTTGTGGCAAATGCACTGCGCATAGCCCCCGTTTTCCTGTTGACCGATGTAGCATACAACATCATAACAGGTGTCTATAAAGGAGTCGGAAGAACAGATTTCATCAACCTTCTCACAATCATAAACACGTTGATTGTTCCTATACCCGTATGTCTGGTTCTTTCTGTTCTGATCGGTATTGACGGAATATGGATTTCCTACTTTGCGGGAGAAATAATTACCGTACCTTTTGCACTGTTCTATTGCGGGAAAAAGCAGAAACACTTCCCCTTCAAACTTACGGAATGGGTCTATATCCCGGAAACATTCGGAATTTCCGAAGAAAACCGTCTTGATACTTCAATCCGCACAAAAGCCGATGCATCCGAGGTTTCACAACGCATAGTTGATTTTTGTCAAAAAAAAGATTTCAACAGGCGAATGTCTCTCTATTGCGGATTGTGTGTTGAAGAGATTTCAGTTGCCATTCTTGAGCATGGTTATGAAGAACTGGACGGCAAAATCAAAAAAAAGGAAATAGATGTACGTATCATCTATGAATCCGACG
>JAKSPF010000146.1 GCA_024405065.1 Sphaerochaetaceae bacterium
TTGCTCAAGGATATGACGTGATTTTCCCGTGCCTTGACGCAGCAGGTGCAGGTGTTGCAGCAGCGGCTGATGATTCAAAGGGAAAGGCTGTTATTGTCGGTTCTGTGGCAGACTATGCAGGTGTTTACGGATGTAAGGCAGTTGTAGGATCTGTTGACTTCAACTGGGCAGGTCTCGGATATCTTGAAGCACTCGGTGAAATCTGTGACGGAAAAGCTCACGAAGTAGGAATGGCCGGAGACGGAATTTCTGCAATTGAGAATAATATTTCTGCAGACGGAAAAACTGCTCTTGCCAAAGCAAAGGCAGATCTTGCAGCAGGAAAGATTTCTCTTTGAGAAGGTTCATCGGAAATCGGTTTTTGAAACCATGATTTGTATTATCCGGGTGTCTTGAAGATGCCCGGATATTGGTTTTAGTGAAGAGCAACTTTCAAAACTAAACTTTGTGAAATAAGAACTCGGATTTGCGGGGAGAAAACCGTTTTTGATAATTGAAGTCGGACTTTGTATCTTACGAAATTATCAGAAGTGCGTGCATACCGCAAAAGCAAGTTCCGGATTTATGAAGGGAGTTCTGAAAGTTGCTCTGAAAACAGGAGAAACTCAATGAGTGAGAATAACCTGGCGTTGGAGATGAGGGGAGTAACCAAAAGATTCCCCGGAGTTCTTGCAAACGACAACATAAGCATATCCGTTGAGAAGGGAAAGGTTCTTGGTTTGCTTGGTGAAAACGGAGCAGGAAAGACTACGTTGATGAATATTCTTTACGGGCTTTTCAGACCTGATGAAGGACAAATTTTCATTGACGGAAAAGAGGTAATGATAGATTCTCCTCTTGAGGCGATAGAAAACGGAATCGGGATGGTTCACCAACACTTCAAGTTGGTAGATACCTTGTCCGTGATTGAAAATGTAATACTTGGAATGCCGTCAAATAAGGCTGTTCTTGATCTTGAACCGGCAAAAGAAAAACTTAAAAAACTTTGTGATGAATATGAACTTTTTGTTGACCCGGAAGAAATAGTCTGGAAACTTCCGGTAGGAAAACAGCAATGGGTTGAAATATTGAAGGCTCTTTACAGGGACTGTAAAGTTCTTGTTCTGGATGAGCCTACGGCTGTTCTTACACCATCTGAAAGTGATCAGCTTGCGCGTGCTATCGGAAAGATTACCGCTCAAGGTAAGAGTGTTGTGTTCATCAGCCATAAGCTTAGGGAAGTTATTGAAGTAACTGATAAGGTTACGGTCATCCGAGATGGAAAATACATCGGTACGGTAGATACAAAAGATGCAAATCAGGTGATGTTGGCTGAAATGATGGTGGGTCGTCCTGTTACCATAGAAAGGCAGCCGAGACCCGATATGAAGGGTGGCAAACCCGTTCTTGTTATGGAAAATGTCAATGCTTATGACGAAAGAGGGGTTCACGCATTAAAAAACTTCAATTTCACAGTCCATGCCGGTGAAATTGTGGGTGTTGCCGGTGTTGACGGAAACGGCCAAAGAGAACTTGCCGAATGTATTTCGGGTCTTATGAAACCGGAAAGCGGAACAGTGACTATCAACGGAAGGCCGGTTACAAAGGTTATTTCCGACAATTCTTTTCTCGGATTTATTCCGGAAGACAGGCATAAAACCGGTCTTGTTTTGGATTTCAGTGTGAATGAGAATCTTATCATCAAGGAGTATATGAATGAACCTTACGCAAAAAAGGGAGTTCTTCAATATCCTAAGATTAGAAAACACGCTGAAGATTTGATAAAAAATTTCAATGTCAAAACCCCTACCGGAGAGGTTAAAGCAAAGACTCTCTCCGGCGGTAATCAGCAAAAAGTTGTTATTGCCAGAGAGTTGAGCAATGAGCCCCATCTTGTTCTTGCGGCTCATCCTACCAGAGGATTGGATCTCGGAGCAGTTTCCAACGTTCATGATGTTCTTCTCAAGGAAAGAAACAGGGGTGCTGCCGTTGTTTTTATTTCCGGCGAACTTCAGGAAATCATGGCGTTAAGCGACAGAATTATTGTTATGTTCAGCGGGGAGAGTATGGGCAGTCTTGACGGTGAAACTGCTGACCAGTTTGTTATCGGACAGATGATGCTCGGACAGAATAAGAAGGATGTGAAGAAATGAGTGAAAAAAAATCTTTGAAACTTCCGTTGATTGGAGAGATGCTGTATTCAAGCAGGAATTCTTTTCTCGGGATTTTACTCGGTCTTGTTGCAGGAGCTTTTCTTATTTTGATTTCGGGTGTCAATCCGCTTTCAGCGTATGGGGCTTTGTTGCGTGGTGCTTTTGGCAGTTGGTCTTCTTTTACAAATGTTTTGGTCAGATCATCGCCGCTTCTTCTTGGCGGAATAGGTGTTGCTCTCGGTATCAAATCAGGTGTTTGGAATACCGGTATTGAAGGATATATGTATCTTGGAGGAATCGGAGCAACTATTGTTGCTACAGGTAATTTGAATCTTCCTCCTTTCTTGTATATTCTTCTTTGTTTTGTCGTTGCAATGGTGTTTGCCGGTATATGGGGAGCAATACCCGGTTATCTCAGAGCTTACAGAGGTGTTAATGAAGTTACGTGTACGATAATGCTGAATTACATTGCGATTTTCCTTACAAACTGGATTGTTACCGGTACATCTCTGGCAGAGAAAGGAGCGTACTATCCTATGTCTCTTCCGTTTGCGGAAAATTCGTTTCTTCCGATTCTTACCAAGGGAACGAGTCTTCATCCAGGTGCATTTATCGGCCTTATAATTTGTCTGTTTTTCTTCTTTGTTCTGAAGTACACACCATTTGGATTCCGTACAAGAATGCTCGGAAGTAATCCTTTTGCTGCTCAGTATGCAGGTGTCAATTCCAAGAACCAGATGGTTATCATTATGGTGATAGGAGCAATGCTCGGCGGTCTTTCCGGTGCAATTGAGTGTATCGGTTTGAGACACAGACTCTACGTGGAGTTTGTTACAGGTGTAGGATATGAAAGTGTTGCGGCTGCACTTGTTGCCGGAGGAAACCCGATCGGGGTTATTGCTTCTGCCCTATTTTTCAGCGTTCTAAAAGCGGGCGGAGCGACAATGTCAATTATGACAGGGGTCAGTTCTTCCATGTCATCAGTTATAATTTCACTTTGTGTGATTTTTGTCATCGGGGTGGGGGTAGCTGATGCAAAGAGTGTATCTAAAAAGAAAAAAAAATAAAAAAATATTGAGAAGGAGGCGGAATCCAAATGACTGGAAC
>JAKSPF010000147.1 GCA_024405065.1 Sphaerochaetaceae bacterium
ATATCCGGCTCACATGCAAGAGCACGCGCAATGGCAACACGTTGCTTTTGCCCGCCGCTTAAAGTACTTATAGGTGCATCCGCTCTGTCACCCAGCTCAACAAGATTCAAAAGATCTTTTACCCTTTTTTCTATCTTCTCTTTCGGGTACTTGCATATCTCCATAGGGTAAGCCACATTCTGTCCTGCATTACGCGATGAAAACAGGTTAAAATTCTGAAATATCATTCCTATCCGTCTTCTGACCTGTATTATTTCCGTTTCAGAGAGATTATCAACTCTTTTACCGTCATACAGAACTTCACCGCTGTCGGGCTTTTCAAGCAGACTGACAAGCCTTATCAGAGTACTTTTACCGGCTCCGCTTCTACCTATGATTCCGACAATCTTATTGGAGGGTACTGCAAGGCTTATGTTATTCACAGCCGCAAGTTGCCCGTATGATTTGACAAGACCGTTCAGCTGTATCTGCATATTCACTTCCCTCCGAATATTTTTGTAAATCAAACCATAAAAGAGGATAAATTACAAGTGAACAATTTGCAAAACTATGGAGCCAATTGCAAAATTAAGCTTTGTGGAGATTGCTGAAGTATCCGTTCACTTACCGCAACCGTATTTATCGCAGTCATCCGAATACGGACATGAAGAGCAGCAACCGCCACAGCCCTTTCTCTTTTTTCTTAAAGTAAAAACCGAGGCGAGCACAACAAGAACAGCAATAACGGAAATTACAATCAAATCAACGGCAGACACAGTCCTGAAACCCCATGTACGGCAACGGTTCGTCCGATATTCACAGGAAGAAACCGCATACCAGATAAACGATGAATGATACCAACCATGCAATCAGACATTGAAAAATCACAGTACCGGCAGCAGCTTTCACAGAACCCAGTTCTCTTTTCATTGCAGCAATAGCAGCAACACAAGGCGTATAGAGAAGGATAAAAGCAAGACAACTCACCGCGGAACGTAGGGAAAACAACGTACCGAGTCCGGCACCTCCGAGAAGAATTCTCATAGTACTTACAACCGCTTCCTTTGCTATCAGTCCTGAAATAAGACTTGTAGCAATCCGCCAATCACCGTAATCCATCGGTCTGAATATCGGAGAAACGAATCTTCCGAGTGAAGCAAGCAGGCTGTCTGCATTGTGCTCCACAACGTTAAGTCTGCTGTCAAAAGTCTGCAAGAACCATATCACAACGGTTGAAACAAAAATTACAGTAAATGCACGTGTAATGAAGTCTTTTGCCTTATCCCAGAGAAGCAGACCTACATTCTTCATTCCGGGCATTCTGTAGTTCGGAAGTTCCATCATAAACGGCACAGGATTACCTGAAAGCCCCTTCACGTTCTTGAGCAGTAAAGCCACCAGAATTCCGATAATTATTCCGCTGAAATATATGCATGTCATTGCAAGAGCACCATGTCCGGGGAAAAATGCCGCAGAGAAAAAAGCATAAATCGGAACCTTTGCACTGCAACTCATGAACGGTGTAAGCAAAATGGTGAATTTCCTGTCTCTTTCACTCGGAAGTGTTCTTGTTGCCATCACAGCAGGCACGGTACATCCGAACCCCAACAGCATAGGCACAAAGCTCTTTCCGGACAGCCCTATCTTTCTGAGCAATTTGTCCATCACAAACGCAACACGTGCCATATATCCGGAATCTTCAAGAATTGAGAGAAAAAAGAACAGGACAACAATCACCGGCAGAAAGCTCAGAACACTTCCTACACCGCCGAAAATTCCATTTACAACAAGACTCTTCACCACCGGGTTAAGACCGTAGTTTCCAAGACCGTAATCAATACGCGAAGCAATAAAGGCAATACCTCTTTCAGTAAGTCTTTGCAACGAGCCGCCGATTACATTGAATGTGAGAAAAAAAACAAGACCCATCACAATCTGACATGCAGGTATTGCCGTATACCTTCCGGTGAACAGTCTGTCCAACTTCTGACTTCTGATGTAACCTCTGTTTTCCGTTTTCTTACTGACCGATACGGAACATATCGCTTCAATAAAGTCATACCTCATTTCTGCTATAGCTTCGTTCCTTTCAAGCCCCGTCTCACTTTCCATCTCAACAACACTGTGCTCAATCATTTCCTTTTCATTTTGGTCAATGCCGAGCCGGTCAGCAAAATCACTGTCCCCCTCAATGAGCCTGATGGCACAAAACCGACGGTTGTATCCAAGTATCTGAGCATGATCTTCAACTATGTGCATCACACCGTGAATACATCTGTGTATGGGTCCTTCAGGACAAAAATCAAGAACAGAGGGCAAAATTTTGTTTTTTGCAACATCAGCAATCCTGTCAACCAACTCGGAAAGACCCTGATTCTTTGCCGCAGAGATGGGAACAACAGGTACACCGAGTTGTTCTGAAAGTTTCTGAATATCTATTGACCAACCGTTGGCAGCCACCTCATCCATCATGTTCAGTGCAATTACGGTAGGTATTCTCAAAGTAAGAAGCTGAAGCGTCAAGTAAAGGTTGCGTTCTATGTTTGTTGCTTCAATTACGTTTATTATTCCGTCAGGCTTTGAATCAAGAATAAAGTCTCGTGTCACCTTTTCTTCTGTTGAATATGAACGTATTGAATAAATACCGGGAAGGTCTACCAACTGATTTTTCCGCCCTCGCAAGTATCCTGCCTTCTGATCCACCGTCACACCCGGAAAATTACCTACATGCTGATTACTTCCGGTAAGTACATTGAAAAGCGTGGTCTTACCGCAGTTCTGCTGACCTACAAGTGCATAAATCACAGCCCAACCTCCTGAACGTTGATGTTACGGGCATCATCAAGCCTGAGTGTCAGCTCATAGCCCCTTAACCTGAGTTCCAAAGGATCTCCCATAGGTGCAATTTTGATTACCTTGATTTCAGTACCGGGTATCAAACCCATATCCAATAATCTGAGACGGAGTTCGCCTGCTCCGCCAACCTTTGTGACGCGTGCTGTCTTACCGACTTTGAGCATATCCAGAGTCATTGAATAATCTCCTGCAGACCGCAGTCTGCACGCATAAGTTATTATCTACCCGGAAAATTGTCAATTACACCTGACAAATTGAAAAACCTTTCTCTTCCTCGTTAAAAACTGCAATGTCAAGGACGGCAAAGCCGTTTATTGTATCCTTGACAATGTACTATTATTGAAATTATCAAAAACACATTTTATACCGCAAAGGCAGGTTCAGAATTCATGAATGGAATT
>JAKSPF010000148.1 GCA_024405065.1 Sphaerochaetaceae bacterium
ACAACAGAAATCTTAAATAAAAATCAACGTAAAAATCTGTGAGTTAAGGCAGCCTCCGGCTGCCTCTTCCTAAAGTTTTTACACTGAACCTTATTTTACAGGTGTACTGATTGTACCCTTTCTGCTATATGGTACTGTCAAGAGATAAAATGTACACCTTCGGTGTCTCTTTGACAGTACTCATTTTACAGGTGTACTGATTGTACACCTGTAATACACCAATGAGGGCTCGAACCTCAGACCCTCTGCTTAGAAGGCAGATGCTCTATCCAACTGAGCTATTGGTGCGCTACCTGTAATTTATACACAATTTACAGGTTTTTCGCAATAGAAGTTGCGTTATTCCGTCTTCTTTGCTGTTTTCTTTACAGAAGTTTTTTTAGGAGCCTCTACGACTTCAGCCTCAACCTCCTGTACCGGTTCGGTCTTTTCACTGCAACAGCATCCGCAACTGCAATCATCACCACTGTCACATTCACAGCCGTTTTCACATCCGCAATCACATTCTTCCCACTCATCATAAACCGGATTTATCATCCAACTCATAAGAAGAAGAATAAAAGAAGATACAAGCAATGCAGCTGCGGTAATTACCATTCCAAGGTGCAGACCCGGCATGAACATTGAGGAAGACCATGAATACTCCATCATGTAAAAACCGTCCGCTCCACTGTGATGTATTCTTGGAGCCATTCCGCAGAAACCGATAATAAAGAGCGCAACAGATGCTACAAAGAACACTGCTGCAACAATCAAACAAGCTGTTGAACATTTTTTCATAATTTCATCTCCTACAACAGTAATTTAGAATATAACTCTTTTCTTTACAAACGGAAAGTACAGAGCCAACTCAGTCATCAATGATGAATACAACTTTTTTTACGGGTAAAACCTCACCGGCAGCACAGGCTGTTTTGAACGGCTCTCCGGAAAAAAAGACGGCAAATCTGCCCTGTGCTGCCTGAAGAACGGTCACAGGCTCCGCCGTGAAGTATCCGGTGTCTGTTTTGGCATCAAAGACCTGTGCCTGATCCTTCAGCTCACGCCACGTAGTACTCATGAGCTCCTGACCTGAAAGAACAATCTCAACATAAGTATGCTTTTTGTGAAATTCAAACGGTCTGTCAGCTGCAACGGTCAGATATTCGGACACTTCATAAGTTACCGAATCATCCGGCGTTGTATATTTACCGCGCGGTTTGGAGTAAATATCATCATGATCCATTGCATCAATCACCGCTCTGAGCTTAGGCAGAACCGGTATATACATCTCAAGTTTTTCCAAAGTATCAAAAATCATATTTTACCTCTCCGTTAACTTCTGTGTTCGCCCGTAAATATACCGCTTGTACGTGCCCAATGAAAAAGGTATTGCTGAGCTACTCCCGCATTCTGTCCGAATATTTCCTTTGTCTGTCCGGGGAAAAATTTTTGCATTACACGTTTCATCCACACATCAAGCGGAAAACAGTCCAACCTGTGACATCCGAACAGAAGCGCACAATCTGCCACCTTGGGACCTATGCCTTTTACCTTCATCAGAATACTGCGACAGGTATCAATATCGGACGTTTTAAGTACATCAAAGTCAACATCACCGTTACACACGGCACGTGCCGTATTTATTACGTACGGTGCCCTGAAACCCAAACCTGCAGAACGCAGAGAGTCCTCGGAAAGATTACACAGGGTCTCTGCAGAAGGAAAACCGTGAATTCCGCATTCACCCTGCTTTCCCCAATTCTCACACATTCTTCCGATTATTCCGCAGATCCGTTTTATATTATTATTCTGTGAAACAACAAAACTGCACAGAGCCTCCCAACTGTCCTGTTTCAGAATACGGATGCCGGGAGCGTGATTGCACGCCTGTTCCATTACCGGAGAAATCTGCGAGAAAACCCGCTTTATCTCTGCATAATCGGTATCAAAATCAAAATAGTTTCTGAAAAAACAGTTGTTTTCCACAAGTGAATAATCACCTTGCCGGAGTGACAGAGTTCTGACCTGTTCATCAACTCCGCAAATCACAGTCCAAAGCCCGTCTTTTTCAGAAAAACGGAAACACTGTCCGCTTGAAAGAGTATCGGCAACACTGAAATCTTTTTCAGTCATATCGGGATTATAGCACATCTGCGGGCTGTTTTCAAATTCGGAAAATAGCGTTATCTTTACGTTATGAAGAAAATAGTTGCTGTATTTGTTGTCCTGTCTGTTTTTACCGTTTCTGTTTTTGCGTTCGGCAACAAGGAAACAGGTACCGTGAATCTTGCTGTAATGCAGGGACCTACCGGCTTTTCAGGTGTTTTCCTTGACGATTTTGTGAATGTCAGCGTTTACCCGTCACCTGCGGAAATTGTTTCAAAAATTGTAAGCGGGGAATTGGATATGGCTGTTGTACCGGCAAATTATGCAGCAGCATTTCACAACAGAGATTATGAAATAAAAGCTGTTGCAGTAGTGGGAGAAGGAATGCTTTCCGTAATAGGCACGGACGAAAATGCAGATACAATCAGTATTCCGGGTGCTGCAGGAACACCCGCTCACATGGCTGCTTTACTTTATGAGGAATACGCACCGGATTACAGCGTTACGGCACCGGCACAACTTGCACAAATGCTGATTGCAGGTAAAAGAACTCTTGCCATTATGCCCCAGCCTTTTGTAAGTATGGTCACGGCAAAAAATCCTGAAATCAGAATATTAAGCGATGTTCAGCAAAAGTGGAAGGAAAAAACAGGTTCGTCACAGTACCCCATGAGCATACTTATCGTAAGAGAAAATTTTTACCGCCAGTACAAAGATACTGTTGAAGCAGTAAAACAAAGCTACAGAAAATCAGTGGAAAAAGTTCTTTCAGACCCAGAGGCTGCGGCAAAGGAAATTGAAAAACAGGGAATTATGAAGGCAGATCTTGCCGTTGCCGCAATTCCTGACTGTGCACTGGTATTCAAGGATTTGAAGAAAAAAACAGTGAGACGTGAACTTTCTGTGTATTACGAAACTCTGTTGCGCTTTGTACCGGATGCAATAGGCGGTAAAATGCCTGCAGACACATTGTATGAATGATAAAAGTTTCCAACCTGTCTGAAACTGTCTGCTTAGGCTTCTGCAAAACTTGATCTACTTTACTCGT
>JAKSPF010000149.1 GCA_024405065.1 Sphaerochaetaceae bacterium
TCTATACTTCCCCTTCAAGATGTGCAGTTGCCGACAGTTGTGCAATTTCCATTGACAGGAGAATGACTGCAGGTGAGACATACAAGAGTTGTCTGAAGGAAATAGAAGATCTTCCTGCCTGCAAAAAGTATGCAAAAGACGTGAAAGTTTCCATGTATATGTATGACAGACCGGCATGGACAGGTCATGTTTACAAAACGGAAAGCTTCTTCCCCACATGGATCAACAAGGAAAATGCTCCTCACGTTCAGGCTCTTATAGATGCCTATCACGGTCTTTGGGGAGAGAACAGAATCTGGGCAGATGATGTTGCAAAGTCAAAGAGAGAAGGTCGTCCTCTTTGCGATAAGTGGACATTCTCAACAAACGGTGTTTCAATTCAGGGACGTTACGGAATACCATGTGTCGGATTCGGACCGGGTGCAGAGTCACAGGCGCACGCCCCCAATGAAATTACATGGAAACAGGATCTTGTGGTCTGTGCAGCCCTTTACGCTGCAGTACCCATGCTTTACAAGCCGGGTAACAAGAAGGACAGCGCAACTTCATTCAGACAGGAACTCACCGGAAACAACATAAGGTGAATAAGGAGACAGAATTTATGAGTAAAGCAATTGAACTTGCAAAACATCTTGAAACGCTTAATTGCAAAAACATGTACCTGAACGACTTTTACTGGACATGGGACAAAACGGATGACGAAATTGATGCGGTCTTCACTGTTGCCGATGCACTCAGAGACCTCAGAGAGAGAAACAAGTGCACCAGAATTTTTGATTCAGGTCTGGGAATTTCAATTTTCAGAGACAATTCAACAAGAACACGCTTTTCATTTGCATCAGCATGTAACCTTTTGGGACTTGAGGAACAGGTTCTGGATGAGAAGGTGAGCCAGATTGCACACGGTGAAACAGTACGTGAAACGGCAAACATGGTTTCATTCATGGCTGAGGTAATCGGTATCCGTGACGATATGTTCATAGGAGAAGGGCATAAGTACCAGAAGACTTTCATTGATGCCTGTGTTGAGGGCAACAAAAACGGTATTCTTGAGCAGAGACCTACTCTTGTAAACCTTCAGTGTGATGTTGATCATCCCACGCAGTGTATGGCAGATATGCTCCACGTGATTCACCAGTTCGGCGGGGTGGAGAAACTCAAAGGAAAGAAAGTTGCCATGACATGGGCATATAGCCCCTCATACGGCAAACCGCTTTCAGTACCTCAGGGAGTCATCGGTCTTTTCACAAGATTCGGAATGGACGTTACTCTTGCTTATCCCGAGGGATATGAGGTGATGGAAGATGTTGTTAAGATAGCAGAAGCAAACTGCAAGAAGTACGGTTCAAAGTTCAAGATTACAAACGATATGAAAGAAGCGTTCAAGGATGCGGATATCGTTTATCCCAAGAGTTGGGCTCCCTATGCTGCTATGGAAGAGAGAACAAAACTTTATCAGAAAGGTGATAAGGAAGGAATTGCTGCACTTGAGAAAAAGCTTCTTGCACAGAATGCCGAACACAAAGACTGGACATGTTCAGAAGAAATGATGAAGCTTACAAAGGACGGAAAAGCACTCTATCTGCACTGTCTTCCTGCCGACATTTCAGGTCTTTCATGTCCTGAAGGTGAAGTTGACAACTCTGTGTTTGACAGATATCTTGTTCCTCTTTACAAACAGGCATCATTCAAGCCGTACATCATTGCTGCAATGATTTTCCTTTCAAAAGTTAAGGATCCTGTAGGAACGTTGAAGGCTCTTGATGCGTCGGACGAAACCAGAAAGAAGTTCTGATTAAGTGAAGTTAATATTTGTTTTAAGAGAGTGTCGCTGAAAAACGACACTCTCTTTGTAATGACCGGTGGTTCCTTTATATGAGAAGAAAAGACAGAGAAGTAACGGATCCGGATGTAATACTTTACATTTTGAAAAAGAGTAAGGTGCTTCACCTCGGATTGGTTGACGGAAATGAACCTTACATTGTTCCTATGAACTACGGGTACACATTTGAAGACGGCAAATTAACCTTTTATGTTCACAGTGCGCCGGAGGGAAGAAAGCTTGATATTATCAGAAAAAATCCGTCTTGCTGTGCTCAGCTTGAATGTGACGGAGCGCTGATTGAATCCGCGATTGCGTGTAAATACGGTTACAGCTTTTATTCATTGGAAGGTTTCGGTAAGGCTCTCATTGTTGAGGATAACCGGGAAAAAATCAAGGCTTTATCTCTTCTGATGGAAGAACAGACCGGCAGGAGTTTTACATTCACTGAAGATATGGTTTCAAACGTAGAGGTTATCAGGATTGAATGTTCCGATTATTCTGCAAAACACAGACCATTAAACAAATCAGGTTCGTAGGATATGAAGAAATGTACGTAGCAGTGAGTCCATATCGGTATCTGTGACATTTGAGTTTACAAGATAACTGCGCAGAGCAGTTGAAAACAACAAAGAAATTTCATCAGTGTCACGGATGTCTGTCCAAGAGCGCTGGACGCAGTACTCAAGTGCAACCTGCATTCTTGCGTTAATCATCATATTCAGTCTTTCGGACAACTCACCGTAAATTTTACTGTAGGTTTTCCTTTGTTCTGTAAGTATCAGAAGACCGTAAACAGGAAATTCCGTAAATACGGAAATGATGCTGTCCAAAAGTTCACTCATCAGAGTTTCCATATCGGAAGCGGCAAAATTCACCGTAAATTCCTGTTTTGACAAACCGGAGTTTGCATATTCAACTGCGTAGTGTTCAAGCTGTGAGTAGTCTTTAAAGTGACTGTACAGGCTTGCTTTTCGCAGCCCGGCTTTTTCAGCAATATTCTGAAGACTTACGTTATCAAAACCTTTTTCTATGCCGAGTTTCAGGTATTCTTCTGCTATTTTGTCTTTAGTAACCACAACTCAAGATTACCTACCTAACGGTAGTACGTCAAGCGATTTTTAAGTAATAGAAATATCAGGAAAAAAATTTCCTTAAAATAACTGTACCGAATACGGTAATCTGTCAAACAACATAAAATGTTTTCAACCGGAAAACGGAGTTTTGAAAGTTCCTCTTGAGACAAAGAACTTTCAATATGCCAAATAAAGAT
>JAKSPF010000015.1 GCA_024405065.1 Sphaerochaetaceae bacterium
CAGTCGGTTGCGCATTGACCGTTAAAAAAGTTATCATTAGCAGTCTGTGAATCAAGACAGTAAAGGGGTGCATTATGGCTGTTGAAAAACTTGAAAAAAACAACAGGATACAGAGGAAGGGTCCGGTTGTACTTGTGATTATGGACGGAGTTGGATTCGGCAAGTATGAGGACGGTGATGCTGTCAAACAGGCAAGAACCGAAAATCTTGACAGACTGTACAAAATCTGTCCGAACACAAAACTGAAAGCACATGGTACGGCGGTGGGTCTTCCTACTGATGATGATATGGGTAACAGTGAAGTGGGTCACAACGCAATGGGGTGCGGAAGAGTCTTTGCGCAGGGTGCAAAACTGGTTGCAACTTCCATTGAAACGGGTGAGATGTTCCGCGGTGCTACATGGACAAAACTGACGGGCAATGTGAAAAAGAACAACAGCACTCTTCACTTTTTAGGTCTTCTTTCGGACGGAAACGTTCACAGCCACATAAAGAATCTTAAAGATATGATTGTCCGTGCAAAACAGGACGGTGTCAAAAAGGTGAGGGTTCATGCTCTTTTAGACGGCAGAGATGTGGATCCTACAAGTGCACTGGATTACTTTGATCCGTTTGATGCTTTTCTGAAGGAACTGTCTGCGGACGGTGAATTTGATGCAAGGATAGCCTCCGGCGGCGGCAGAATGGTCATTACAATGGATCGTTACAATGCAAACTGGGACATGGTGAAGAAGGGATGGGAAACCCACGTTTTGGGAGAAGGCAGACAGTTTGCCGATGCTCATACCGCAATAGAAACTCTGAGAAAGGAAACCGGAGCAATAGATCAGGATCTGCCGCCGTTTGTAATTGCTCAGGACGGCAAACCGGTAGGAACGGTGAATGACGGGGATTCGTTTATTCTTTTCAACTTCAGGGGAGACCGGGCTCTTGAGATTTCACGCGCATTTGAGGCAAAGGAACTTAAAGAGTTTGACAGAAAGAGAGTGCCTGCCGTTGAGTATGCGGGAATGATGGAATATGACGGTGATTTGCACATTCCCGGTCAGTTCCTTGTCAATCCTCCCGCAATAGACAGAACAATGGCTGAATATCTCTGTGCTTCCGGCGTTCGCCAGTTTTCAATATCCGAGACTCAGAAATTCGGTCATGTCACATATTTTTTCAACGGTAACAAGAGCGGAAAGTTCAGTGAAAAACTTGAAGAGTATGTGGAAATTCCTTCAGATAAGGTGCCTTTTGAACAGAGACCTTGGATGAAATGTGCAGAGATTGCAGACAGGGTGATTGCCGAGATTGAAAGCGGAAAATGGGATTTTATAAAGACAAATTTTCCAAACGGAGATATGGTGGGACACACCGGTGTGTTTGAAGCGGTTGTGTGCTCAATGGAAGCTCTTGACCTTCAGATAGGAAGGATACGTGAAGCGGTTGAAAAGGCAGGTGGAGTTCTTCTGATTACCGCAGATCACGGAAATGCGGACGATATGTACGAACATAAGAAAGACGGAAGTCTTTCCGTTGCTGCAGACGGTACGCCGAAAGCAAAGACAAGCCATTCTCTCAATCCGGTTCCGTGTATTCTGTTTGACCCGGAGTACAACGGTGAATATGACAAAACTCTTGTGGAAGGGCTTGGCATAAGTTCCATAGCCACAACGTGTATTGAGCTTTTGGGTTATAAGGCTCCGGCAGATTACACTCCGTGCATTGTTAAATTCAGGTAATACAGATGAATACTCCGGCAAAGGTTTACGGTATAGGGAATCCTCTCATAGACATAATAGTGAATGTCTCCTTTGAGGACTTGAGCGTTTTGGAACTGACAAAGGGAACAATGAACCTGATTGGTCTTGAAAAGAGGCTTGAGCTTACAGAATTTATAAAAACCAAGAACAATCCTGTTTTTTCCTGCGGAGGTTCCTGTCCCAACACCGTAATCACTCTTGCGGCAATGGGTATTGAAACAACTCTTGCCGGTAAAGTGGGAAAAGATGAGTACGGTGCGATATACAGAGAGAATCTTGCAAAATTAGGTGTACATGACAGTCTTGCAGATTCACAGAGCGTTACCGGTTCGTCCATAATCCTTGTGTCTCCTGATTCAGACAGAACAATGAATACGTATTTGGGTGCCAACAGAGAGTTCGGACCGGAAGATGTCAGGGAAAAAGATATTTCAAGTTCTGATTTTTTTCATTTCACAGGTTATATGTGGGATACCGAAAACCAGAAAGCTGCAGTCAGAAAGGCACTGGAAATATCAAAAAAGAGTAACGTGAAGATTTCTTTTGATATTGCCGATCCTTTTGCTGTGAACCGTTATCGTGAGATGTTTCTTGAGCTGATTGAAAAAGACTGCGATATTGTGTTTGCAAACAGGGATGAGGCGTCTGTTCTTTTTGATAATCAGGATCCTGCGGAATGTTGTGTGAGGATGGGGCGGATGTGTGAGACCGCTGTTGTGAAAAACGGGAAGAAGGGGTCATTTGTCTGTCATAGGGGTAAATTGTACGTGATACCTGTGCAGGGGCCGGAAACTCCTATAGATACAACGGGTGCTGGAGATACCTATGCTGCGGGTTTTCTGTACGGTCTGTGCAGGGGGCTTTCAATAGAGGAGTCGGGTACTGCGGCATCTCTTCTTGCCGGACAGATAATAAAGCAGAAGGGGGCTCAGTTCTCCCGGGAAAAGGCAGAAAGTCTGAAACAGAGACTTTATGCAGGTCTTCTCAGCACTCCTGAAGATAATTGACCGTACAAATTTGCCGGAGTTAAAATTCTGTTATGTTTCTGTATTGTGATTTTCCATCATGGATAAGGCCGGAGGTAATTCCGGGTTTTCCGGTTCGCTGGTATGCTGTGATGTACATTGTTGCGTTTACAATCTGTTATGTACTTTTCAGGTATCAATGTCGTAAAGAAAATGTTTTGAAAAAAATGTCTGCAGATATGTCTCAGACGGCATTCACCTATGTGATTTTCGGACTTCTTTTAGGTGCCCGTCTCGGTTCTGTTCTGATTTATGAAGGCAACAGTTATTACTGGACTCATCCGTGGATGATTTTATGGCCGTTCAGGAACGGGGTTTTTGTGGGACTGCCGGGTATGAGTTATCACGGCGGGGTAGTGGGAGCACTACTCGGTGCAGTGATTTTCTGCCGTACCTATAAATACGATTTTTGGGAATTTACGGACACAGTGATTGCAGGCATACCTATAGGTTATACTTTCGGCAGGCTCGGAAACTTCATAAACGGTGAGTTGTGGGGCAGGTGTACCGGTTCTTCCTACGGCATGATTTTTCCTGAAGCACCTTTGTTTTCAACCGCTTCGGCATGGGTGCGTGAAGCGGCTGACAAGGCAGGTATTTCATACGTTCCGGGTGATTGGATAAGTCTTCCCAGACATCCTTCACAACTTTACGAAGCATTTTTTGAGGGAATAGTGACTTTTCTTATTGTGTGGTTTGTTGTCAGACCGTATGTAAGAAAACCGGAAAACAGAAAATGCTCAGGGATAATCAGCGGATCTTATTTTTTTCTGTATGCTTTTTTCAGGTTTTTCATTGAATATTTCCGCGAACCGGACTCACAACTCGGTTTCATCATTGCATTGGGTAAGGAAACGGAGCCCACTGCACTTTTTAAATCGGTACTTAATTTTTCAATGGGACAGATTCTCTGTGCGCTGATGATGGCGGGGGGAATCATTGTCATTGTTTTTGCTCTGAAAAGGGGCAGCCGGGATCGGACGGTGAAGCATGGAAAGTGAAATACTTACTGTAAATGAAAAAATTTCAAGGTTGAGAAAGTTACTTGCCCAAAAAGGTCTTTCTGCATGGATTGTCAACGGTTCAGACCCTCACCGAAGTGAGTATGTATGTGACCGTTGGCAGACAAGACGTTGGCTGAGCGGTTTTACAGGAAGTGCGGGTACCGTTGTTGTAACAGCACAACAGGCTGTCATTTGGGTGGACTCACGCTACTTTATTCAGTGTGCGGAGCAGATTCGGGGAACATGTTTTGAAATGAGACATCTTGACGGTCCGGATTCGTCCAAACCCTCGGATTTTCTCAGCGGAATGAAAAACGTGGGAATTGCGGCAGAAACACTTTCCATTGCTGCAATGAGGGAATATAAGGCAAAAGGCGTAGAAATCTGTCCATGTGAAGATTTTATTGATGAATTATGGGTGGACAGACCATCAATCCCGAATGGGTATATTGAGGTGATTGAAGATGAGATATGCGGAGAATCTTCCGATTCCAAAATGGGCAGAATCCGTGAAAAGATGAAGCAGGACGGGGTGAATTGGTGTCTTTTATCTTCTTTGGACGATATTGCATGGGTGACAAACAGACGGGGATGTGATGTAAAAAATACGCCTGTATTTCTTTCATATCTTCTCATAGGTGAAAATGATGTGAAGCTTTTCTGCGGAGAAACTTACGGACAGGTTTTTCAGGCTTTGGAAGGACTGTCCGGTACGGTCCGGCTTGATCCTCACAAGGTGAATTTGAAGCTTTTCAACTGCATACACACAAAAGTGCAGGAGGGCTCGGACTACACGGTACTGATGAAAGCCTGTAAGAATGAAACCGAACTTAACGGAATGAGGCTGGCGCACATTATGGACGGCGTTGCCATGGTGAACTTTCTTGCTCATTTCAAGAGTTGTAAGAAAGGTGAATTTTCTGAACTTTCCGTTATAGAAGAACTTGAGGAAGAACGGGAGAGGGAGGAATCCTATTTGGGACCCTCGTTTGATACACTTGCCGGTTTCGGCGAGCACGGAGCTGTGGTTCATTATCGTGCCGATGCAGAATCAGACAGAAAAATATGTAAGAACGGACTTCTGGTTCTTGATTCCGGAGGTCATTATTTGTGCGGAACAACAGATATAACAAGAACGGTGCTTATCGGGCGTGCTGCAAAAAAACAGAAAGAAGACTATACGCTTGTTCTTAAAGGGCACCTTGCTCTTGCTTCACAGAGCTTTCCCGAAGGGACTACCGGACATCAGCTTGATGTTCTTGCCCATGCACCGTTGTGGAATCAGGGTCTTAACTATTTTCACGGAACCGGACACGGAGTCGGATTCAGATTGAGTGTGCATGAGGGTCCGCATAATATTTCCGTGAGGTATAAGGATGTTCCTCTGCAGGAGGGAATGGTGGTAAGTGATGAGCCCGGTATCTATCGTGAAGGCAGTCACGGTGTCAGGATAGAAAATCTTGTTGCCGTGGTTCCGTCCATGAAGACTGACTACGGTGAATTTCTTACTTTTGAAACGCTTACGTGTTGTCCGTATGAAAGGGAGTTGATAGAAAAATCAATGCTGACTGCTGAAGAGATTGACCTGATAGATACATATCACAGTTGGGTGTTCGGAAAATTGAAAAAACTTGTTGACCGTGAATCATTGAAATATCTTGAAGAGGCAACAAAACCGCTATGAAAGAAAAACGTGCCGTTCTGCTTCTTCTGTTTGCTTCTTTCATCTGGGGAACTACCTTTGTTGTTCAAAGTAACGCCGCAGATTTGATTCCGCCGTTTTCTTATAACGGGATAAGAATGCTGTTGGGAAGTCTTTGTCTTTCTCCGTTTCTCATTTCATCTGTGAAAGAACATAAAAACAGCGGAGAATTCAGAAAAAATATCATTACAGGCGGGGTAATCTGCGGAATTGAAGTAGGTCTTGCCTGCACTGTCCAACAGATAGGAATTTCAATGACTACTGCGGGAAAAGCCGGATTCATCACGTCTCTTTACATTCTGGTTGTTCCTGTTCTTTCTCTTGTTGCAGGAAAAAAAGTCTCTCCAAGAACGTGGATATGCGTGATGTTCGGTCTTATAGGAGCATTTGTGCTTTCCGTGAACGGAGCAACACCGGTAAACAGGGGAGATCTTGTTGTTTTTACCTGTTCATTTATTTTTGCAATTCACATAATCACCGTTGATTACTTTGTCGGCAAACTTGACGGACCGGATTTGTCATGTGTTCAGTTTTTCTTCGGCGGACTGATGAATCTTGTAATCGGGTTGATATTTGAAGAATGTAATTTGCAGATGATAAAATCTGCAATGTTTAATATTTTCTATTCCGGCGTTTTATCTTGCGGAGTGGCTTACACTTTGCAGATTATCGGTCAAAAGCATGTTCAACCGGCAAAAGCCACACTTGCACTCTCTCTTGAAAGTGCATGGGCAGCTGTGAGCGGTGCGGTATTTTTGGGTGAAAGAATGTCGTTGAAAGAACTTACGGGATGTGTGATTCTTTTCAGTGCGGTGATAATTTCACAGCTTCCGGAAAAGTCCGGAAAGTTCCGTTGAAGTGCAGGCGGTTTTAAAGTCTTACATCTCTGACTTTTGCAATTATAATTGCAATTAAAAGAGCAACGGTGATGATTGCTGTTCCTGCCATTGTAGTCGGCAGAGTGTCGTGAAAAAGATTCAGGTAGTTTCCCACAACTATCAGAAACAGAACGGCGTGACGTACTCTGTAAGGTCCCGGCGTTTCCGTAATGAGCAGTATAAGATGAATTACCATTGCAATTATGAAAAGAGACATTTCAAGCAAGTAGAGAGGGGTACTGTCCCAGACATTGTCAGCATCAGGTGCCTTGGGAATGATTGTTGTTATGAGAAGAGAGAATACAATACCGGCAAGCAGATACAGGTTTGCTGCGGTGTTGTTGCTCTGATAGAAGATTCCGTATCCCATAAGTGAAATCACCATTACAAGAGAGGAAAAAACAAAAATATACACAGTTATATGCGGAGGTATCAGTATGGTGTTGTTGAGTTTTGCAAAATCATCAACAATCCTGATTTCCGTGGCAAGAGACATCAGAAGATACAACGGAAAAAACATACCGGTTGTGTTTGGATTTTTTGCAAAAGAAAGATAGTAATATGTTGTAAATGCTACCGTTACAACACAACGGCACAGACTTTCCGCAAACATTGTGGCTGTCCGGGCATCTTGCGCAGTGCTAATACCTGTAATTGCAATTGCCACTACTGCCAGCAAAAATACGGACTGTAATACAAGAACAGTCACCCTCAGAACTTTGTTGCTCATTGTACGAGTTTCTCCAGTTTGTAATCCGCACGGGAACAGATGTCAAGCCATTTTCTTATTTCCCGCTCATAGGATTGAATATCCGGTTTCACGGAGGCCTCTGTCTCAAAGAGTGCGGAAGCAAAACATGAGAGGAACATACATTCCTGAAAGGCTTCTCCGTTAAACCAGCGGACATTGTTGTACAGATTTTCGCCTATCAGGTCAAGAAAAATTCTGTCCGACAGAAGTTCCGTTACAGATCTGTTCCCAGCAAGCAAAATACAGCATCTGTATATGATTTTCGGGTCTGTTTCAAAGAAACGGTCTGCAATGACAGTACGGGCTGCATACATTACCTGCTCCATAGAGCTTCTGCTGTTGACAAACGGCATTATGAGCATAGCGGAAGAAAGAATCACCGGCATCTCATTCAGCATTACGTTTCCGTTTGTGAAAACTCCTTCTCTGCAGACATTTTCAATTCTGTTTATTATGTCCAGAACCTCAGCGGGTTTCATTCTGTGAACTGTGAGTCCTATTTTTGCAAAGAGATCCTCAAGCTCCTCAATGTATGTGTAACAGGTTCCCAAAGTCTGCATTATTTCCTTTTTTGCAGTCTGTTAAGATTTTCCGGTAAGAAGAGATTTGAGATTTTTGAGAAACTTCTGATTTTTCATGCCTTCTGCAGCATTCCAGAACGGTTGCAGATACATCAACTTTATTTCAAAATCCAAATTACTTATGCCACGACCCTGAAGATGTTCACATAGTCTGGCATAGACGCCGTCAATATCTTCAATTTCATGAATGTCTGTCAGCACCCTTGTTTCGTAGCCGTTGAGAGAAACCCAGTAACCGTCTTCAATTATCTTCATGGAAGGAGCAACATAGATAAGTCCGTCGGTAAAATTGCGATAAATTACAAAACGTCTCGGACTCATTGAAAGTCTCAGACTTTGAGCCAAAGTTACCGTCTGTGTTTCTTTTCCGCTTTCCGTACGTATTGTTTTGGGTACTGAAGAACGTATCCTTCCCTGTGCGTGTTCATACCTGTTGTTGTAAAGGACAAGAGTCATTCTTGTATCATCGCCGTTGGTGTAGGCAAAAATACTTTCCTGTACTTCACCGTTTTCTTCCGCATCAAAGAGCTGGAAGTACCGGCAACCGGAAAACAGTCTGCGCATTTTGAGCAGGGGGAAGATTTTCCGTTCATGCGCTCTTACAAGACCTTCATCTGCCTGCTCATCCCAATAAGCCCGCTGGTACTCCATTCCGTATTTTTCCCGGAAACCTTCAATTTGACCGTGTCCGAACATAGGAAGACCCGGCATTGTGGCAAGTAAGGTACAAACTCCGAAATATTTATCGGAATTCCCGAATTGTGCAATTGCGGTGTCTTCGTCAGGATTGTTCATGAAATTCACATAGCGTTTGAGAATTTCAGGGTCAAAGAGCAGTGTGGCCTTTATTGACTGTCTGTATTTGGCGTTATCCTGATTTTTCATCATGTGCATGAATGCGCTGTTATAAACCCTGTGCATGCCCAAAGTTCTTACAAAGTAACTTTCCATCATCCAGAAAGCCTCTGCAAGAAGGAGTGTATCCGGAACTTCGGACTGAATTCTGTCTACAACTTCCCTCCAAAATTCATTCGGAATTCTCCTGTTGAACTCTTCATCACTCATTCCGTAAGGGGTTCTGCCGGCAATATCTCCGCCGGAGCCGGGTTGAGGATACCACAATCTTTGTATATGACGTTTTGCAAGCGTCATTGCTGCATCAAAGCGGATTATAGGAAAATTTCTTGCTACTTCAAGTATCTGCTGAATCACGGCTTCTCTTGCTGCAGGATTCAGAAAATCAATCTGTGCGGTATCATTCCACGGCATTGTGGTACCGTCATTTCCGTGGAAAATGTAGGATGTCTGTCCGGTTCTGCGGTCATATTTCATAAAAGTCACAGCAGCATCGGTTCTTGAAAAGTAGTGGTCTTCTATCTTTATCTCAATATCGGGATTGTCGGAAAGATTCTCTCCGGTATAAGAATATGACGGAAACGGCGGCCAGTCCTGCTGAATGAAGTATTCCGGGTGAGCGTAGAGCAGGTTGCTGTCAATTCCGGTGTGATTGGGAACCATATCGCTTGCAAGTCTTATGCCTCTTTTCCAGCATCTTGCCCGCAGGTTGTTGAGAGCAGACCAGCCTCCCAGTCTGTCTGCAATGTCATACCCTTTGAGTGAATAGGCTGAAGATTCCGCATCCGGATTTCCGCAGAGGTTCTTTATTTTTTTTGATGCGGGACTTCTCTGCCACAGTCCTATGAGCCACAGTGCCGTGAAACCTCTGTTTTTCAGTGTGTCCAACTCTTCATCCGGAATCTGGTCAAGGCGGGCAACCTCACGTCTGTATTTTTTTGAGAGCTGATCCAACCACACAAGAGTGCTTTTTGCCATCATTACAACGTTGGGCATCCAACTTTTGTCTTCTGAAAAAGATTCAACATCGGATTCATTCCTGTAGTCCGGAACGGTAAAGAAACCTGAGCCTCCGGTGTTTTGCGGTTTGTTCTCCTCTTTGAGATAATCAAGACTGCGTAACAGAGCAGTTCTGAGTTCGTCCGGCAGAAAGGCTGCCCAGTTTTTCAGGATGTAAAGTATCTGTTCTTCCAGCGATTCCGGAAAAAGCCTTGCGGGGCGAGTCAGGAATGAAAAAAGGTCTTCATCTGCAGAATCCGTAAGACCGGTACCCTGAAGATAACTTCCCAGCAGAGCCTTGAGAGCTTTTGTTCCGCCGGGAAAGGACATTCCGTTCTGATTGAGAAGTTCCTGCGATGCTTTAAGAATTGCGGGATTTGCCTGATAAACCTGATGAACAAAGAATGCGCGTACCGTTTCCTCTGTGCTCAATGCTTCTGAAACTTCATCGTCAAGTTCTGTGGGGAACATCCTGCCGTAGTAATCAAGAACCTTCATGCAGTCCTCGCTCTTACCTGCCAAAACGCTGATTCTTGAGAACGGATCACTGTCCGTTTCTTTCAGATAAGCGGAAATCACTGTTTGGTAAATCAGGTGAAGTACGGCACATGAATGCAGTTTTGCAGCCGAGACCTTTTCCTGATGTTTTGTGTTGTATGTGTGTGAAAGCTCCTGCGCCTGAATGTACATTCTGCGCAGGTTTTCCTTTGTTTCAAATACGGGAGAGAAGAAAATCATCTTCTGCCGTGAATTGTCTGAAATTCTGAAATCTCTGTTTTTCATCAGCCCCTCTAAACAAGTTCCTCCAAAACAAGAAAGGCATCGTTTTATTCTCCGGTGTTACTTTCTCTGTATTTTTCAATTATATCACGGCAAAGAAGGAAAGTGTTGTTCAATCGTGATATTTCTTCAGCGGAAAATCCTGAAAGAACCCACGATGCAACCGGTTCTCTTTCAGGGCGACCGATACCTATTTTAAGGCGGAAGAAATCATCACTTCCCAAGTGTTGTTTTATGCTCCGTAATCCGTTATGTCCTCCGAGTCCTCCGCCACGTCGGAATTTTACCTGTGCAAAGTCCGTTTCAATATCATCATGTACAACAAGAATGTCCTGTACCGGAATTGAAAAAAAGGCAGCACATTCCTGTACGGAAAGACCGCTTTCATTCATGAAGGTCTGAGGTTTGAGCAATACAGCCTGACCCTGACGTGAAAAAAATCCGTGAAATCTGGATTGCCAGCTTATATCCGGAAAAATATAGTCACACAGCATTTGACCCGCATTGTGGCGTGTTTTTGAATACTGATTGCCCGGATTTCCGAGAAAAGCAATTAACTTAGCCATGATTAAATATTATTATACAAATATGGCTGTTGCGAGAAAATTTGAAAAATGTGCATTGGTAATCGGTATTCTTTCTTCTTTGGAAGAAAAGAGGGATGAACTTCTGAATCTTCTTGAAAAGGATTTCGGACCGATACTTCATGTTTCACGTACTTTGGATTTTCCGTACACGGATTATTATGATAAGGAAATGAGCGGACATCCGGTAAGGTATCTCATAATGTTTTCAAATTCTGTCGATCCGGCACTGCTTGCAGATTATAAGATGTGTACCAATGAAATAGAGCATGTATTTGAAAATGAAGCAGGACGCAGGATAAACATTGATCCGGGAGTTCTCAGCCTCTCAAACTTTGTGCTTGCAAGTTGTAAGAACAGATCTCACCGTATTGCACTGAAAAGCGGGGTGTATGCAGAGCTTACACTGATATACCAGAACAAGGATTTTCAATGTCTTCCGTGGACCTATGCCGATTATGCAAGTGAAGAAGTCAAAGAAATTCTGCGTTTCTTCCGCACAGAATACAAGAGCCGTCTTGTAATTGCCGAAACAAAGAAACAGTGCTTGACAGAAAAGGAACAGTTCTGTACTTGTAAGCCATGAACAAAGAACAATCTGCAAAGGCGGAACTTATATCTGCATCGGTGATTTTCGGGACAGTCGGACTTATCAGAAAGGCCGTACCGCTCAGTTCTGCAATGCTGTCGATGGTGCGGGGGTTTATCGGTGCTGCGGTGATGATTGTAATTATGCTGTTGAAAAGACAGAAACCGGATATGCGTGCGGTGAAGCGGGTTGCCGGATATCTGCTTGCCTCCGGCATTGCAATAGGTGTCAATTGGATTCTTCTGTTTGAGTCATACCGTTATACAAGCGTAAGTGTTGCAACTCTGTGTTACTATATGGCACCGGTATTTACTTTGATTGCCTCGCCTTTTGTGCTTGGAGAAAAGCTCACATTGAGAAACGTGCTTGCAATTCTTGTTGCACTTGCGGGAATGATACTTGTTTCAGGAGTAATCGGTGAAAAGTCCGATTCTGAAGAAATTACCGGAATTCTGCTCGGGCTGGGGGCTGCTGTATTGTATGCTTCAGTTGTTCTGCTGAACAGAAAAATTTCCGGCATTACCGCATCAGACCGAACCGTATTTCAGTTGCTTGTTGCCGGTATTGTTCTTGTTCCGTATGTGATTGTTTCAGAGGACGGTGTATATACTGCACTTACATGGAAAACCGTAATGTGCACTGCGGTGATGGGTGTAGTGAATACGGGATTTGCATACAGTCTTTATTTTGACAGCATAAGTACTCTGAAAACACAGACAGTTGCCCTTTTTACGTACATTGATCCGGTTGTGGCGATTATGATTTCCGCTCTGTTTCTCGGTGAAAGGCTCGGAATTTCAGGTATTGCCGGTGCGGTGTTGATTCTCGGTGCCACCGTTTATAATGAGTTGAGCCCGTCTGTAAAAAAGTGAGGAAGATATGAAGGGAACATCAAGTCTTATAGGAAATACCCCTTTGGTTCTGCTGTCCGGAGTGATGGAGCATTTTAACCTTAAAACAAAAATCTACGCCAAGTGTGAGATGTACAACCTTACCGGTTCGGCAAAAGACAGAGTTGCACTTGCAATCATTGAAGATGCCGTAAACGAAGGAAGGCTCGGTACCGGTTCGCCGATAGTGGAAGCAACAAGCGGAAATACCGGAATAGGTCTTGCTGCGGTCGGCAGGATGAAAGGTTTTAAGGTCATCATTGTTATGCCGGACAATATGTCAAAGGAGAGAATTGACCTGATACGTGCTTACGGTGCGGAGGTGGTTCTTACTCCTGCATCAAAAGGAATGACCGGTGCAGTTGAGGAGGCTCACAGGATTGTCGGCACTGAAAAGGGTTTTTTTGCCGATCAGTTCGGTAATCCGTCAAATTCCAAGGCACACTATATCACGACAGGACCTGAAATTTACAATCAAACCGAAGGGAAAATTGACTGTTTTGTTGCCGGCATAGGAACAGGCGGTACAATCACCGGTACAGGACGGTATCTTAAGGAGAAACTTCCGGAAATCAGAATTACCGGTGTTGAGCCGTTGTCTTCTCCTGTTCTTACCGAAGGGACTGCCGGAAGTCATAAAATTCAGGGCATAGGAGCGGGATTTGTACCGCCTGTTCTGGACAGGTCTCTTTTGGATGAAGTGATTGCGGTTTCAGATGAAGATGCGTATTTTTACACCAAGCTTCTGGTAAGAACCGATGGCATTCTTGCGGGTATTTCATCCGGTGCTGCACTCAAAGCGGCATGTGATATTGCTGAAACGGGGCGCTATGAAAATATTACGGTGATTTTACCTGACAGCGGGATGCGCTATATGTCAACGGGAGTTTTCAGCTGACAAACGGCGGTGATTTACAGGTGAGTTTTGAAAGTTCCTCTGTAATCCGTATTGTACTCATAGGGATAAGGGAATATTATGTATGCGGAGGGTTTCAACATGAGAGCAGTTACTTT
>JAKSPF010000150.1 GCA_024405065.1 Sphaerochaetaceae bacterium
ACAGGAAGCAGCAAAATTACAATCATGAAAAAAGTTGTAACAAAACATATTGTCACAGTTGTGTAAAGCCACTGAAGAAGCATATCAAGACGCTTGTTCAACAGCCTGACAAAATTCACGCCTACCGCTCCGATTGCAGTACTGTAAAAAAACGATATTCCCAGCGCTCCGGGAAGAGTTGACACAATAACCCCCATTATTGCAGAAGCAACAAGTCCGAGACTTTTTTTTGACGTAATCATGGTAATAAGTATGGGAACAAGACCGACAGGGAAATAACAAAGCATAAAACTTACTGTATGCCCGGTTGTTCCGTAAACGATTGCAAAAAAAGCTAACAGACAGGAAATAACAACTCCACACGTAAGAATCCACAAATACAGTGTTCCCCGCATCATGTTATCTTTCAAAAAGTGCCAGAAAACAAACAGGAGAAAACCTATGGAAAAAGCATTCACGGCAAAATTACCGAATATTTCACTTACGGAGAACACCTTTGACTCAGCCAAAACTTTAAGGTTATTCAGTTCCTCTGCAGTTACAACAGTATCTTTTTCCAAAATACGCTCACCTTTTTCAAAGTGAATCACCACAGGAGATGTGTTTTCGTAAACCATCAGTCTTCTGAAATCCGTTGCTTCCGCATCATAAAAAATGTTGGGAGAAATGAATGTGGTCACAATATCTGCCACTATGTCATTTTCTACATCACTGAACTGAAAATCCAAAACCAATTTGCTCATTACATAGCTGAAAACATCCTTTTCCGTAAGGACAGACCCGATACCCAATACCTCCTGCCCCATACCTGAACTGTCAGAATAAGAATTAAGAATTTCAAGTTTATCATAACCCTCGTTTTTTATTCGTTTGATATCATCGTATGAAAACAATCCGGACGAGTAAATGTCTGACATCTGTTCAAAAGCACAGGCAAGCAAAGCTTTGAGGTTTTTTACTTCCTTAATACGCCCTCCGAGATTCTGTCCCGCCATTGATAACACGGAATCCCAATTTGAAGAAGTCACAGCATCCACAAAAATACGATAAGTTCTGTATGTTTTCTCCATTGATGCGGTTTTTCTTATGAACTCGGGCAAAACACGTTTTTTATTAAAATTTTTAAGCGTCTCTGTTGCTTTAACATCAATCACATCAATCGCTGAAGAAACAATGACATCATCATCGGCAATTTGCCCCTCCCTGTATTTTTCAAGTACAAAAAGATACTTGAGAGAAGTGTATGCCTTCAATGTTGCCGCAAGAGCAACTGACGATGCAGACATTATCAGCACGCAGACGATTGATGTCAAAAAAATTTTCTTTGAAAAAAAACTGTTTTTCACTGTTATTTATTCTCCCACTCACCGTTTTTCAATTTGTTCTCAACCTTGAGCTCCGGTATTGCATTCCACTGCATATAAACGGTGATTTCAGGTTTGAAAATGTATTTACTGTTCTGAAGCACTGTATTTGCTTTGAGGCTGAATACAAGTTTCCAGTCCTCCATATAATGAACGGCAGAAATATTGATTGAATCAAGATTGAACCCTGTCTGGCGTCTGCCGTTGCCGAAGAAATCAAAAGACCTGAGAAGATCCTGCAGAAGAAGACTCATACTGAACTTTCCGCCGTCATCATAATACCTGTAGAAACTATTGTTGACGGTTTTGACGGAAACGTCAATATCAAGAAACTTTGAAATGGCAAATGCAAGAGAAAAATTAAGCATGAAAGTCGTTCCGTACTTATTGTTGAAGTCATAGGTGAACGACGCATCAAAACCGCCCTCAAATCCAATACGGTTTTTCCAGCCGTACACAGGTTTAAGATTGTATTTAAGAAGAACCTTAAGAGTATCAGGTGTGAAATCAACATCCTTGAAAGTCATTGTAACACTGTTTCCCCACGCTGCAAGGTTAAGAGACATTGATTTCACCTTAAATTCTTTTTCCAGAGACAGATTTTCCGTAAAAGAAAGATTACTGTTGAAAAGACTGAAGTAGAAACGTTGCGTACCGGAATATGATTCCCACTTTTTCTGATGGTCATATGAATTATAAAACGAGATCTCCAAACTGGCTTTTGTAAATTTGAAATCAATGTTATTTCTTGAAAACTTGAAGTTTGCATTGCTCTTTTCACGTACAAGTTTGTCTGAATCATCCCGTTTGAATGCAAGGTCGGCAAAAATGTAAAAACCGCTTTTATGGTTGAATGTGACTGATGGAACAAGAGTTTCAGTTACCGGTTTCAGATTCTGCTTCAAAGAAAGTGTAAAAGGTCCCAATGTCTTTGATATGGCAATACTGTGAGCAGTAACGTTTTCAGAGGTCCAATCCCACTTTTTTACTTCTTTGTTACCGTTATCGTTCTTGTAATTCACCACTTTGTTCGTGAGTGTATACGTTATACCGACAAGAGGCACTGAAGCAGTAAAGTTTGAGGTCAGACTTCCGTTTTTCACATCAGAATTTCCTTCAACCTTTTTTGTTATATCAAATGACGGAGATATAGTTTCCTTTGCAGAAAAGAACTGTCCGGGAACCTTTCCGTCAATCACTAAATTTCCGTCAAGTTTTGTGTAGAATGAGCCTTCCGTAAAATTCTTTTTGTAATTGTTGTCCAGTTTCTGACTGTACGAGTATGATGCCTTCAAATAGCCGGCTTCCAGTTTCCTTTTCTTTATGTCGGTAAAATTTTCAACTTTGAAAGGTTCAAGGTCTGCTATTGCGTTTGTATCTTCACCTTGCTCTTCTGCCGATTGTAACTCAGATGAAGTCCCTGATGCTTCGGATGCCGGAACTTCTTCGGGAACCTTCTCGGAAACAGCATCTTTATCAGTAAGAACTTCACTTTCCGGATTTTTCCCGGATTCTTCACCTTTGTCGTTAAGTGGTGTTACCGCAACTGCTTCAGAATCCGGATTTTCCCCTTTTGAAACAGAATTTTCAGCACTTTCCGGATTTGGACTTACTTCTGAGGACAGACTATCCGCAACTTCAGTTATTTTATCACTGACAGAAGTCTCTTCAGACACTCCGGTTTCATCTGTTTTTTCTGCCTCATCTGTTTCATAGGTAGCAGTT
>JAKSPF010000151.1 GCA_024405065.1 Sphaerochaetaceae bacterium
GAAAAAACAGCGCCTCTCCCCAAGACAGTAACGCACTCCGCGTATTGTCAGAGCCACTATATCGGCACCGCTTTCAGTAGCAAGACGGAAAGAACCCGATCTGAAAACGCCTATTTCACCCGTCTTGCTTCTTGTACCCTCTGGAAAAATAAGCATGGGCATTCCCCTCTTTATCTTCTCGGCACCGCGTCTTATTGATTCCGCTCCGCGTTTAAGAGATTTTCTGTTTATGAGTACGCAGTGCATTGCAAAAAGCCAAAGATTGAAAACAGGCACAAAAGCCACCGAAAGTTTTGTCACATAACCTGTGATAAGGTGAAGAGGTCCCACGGCAACGGGAATATCCAACAGACTGGTGTGGTTTACCACATAACACAAGGCACGCTTTTCAGCAAGTTGCTGTCTCAGACTTCTGACTTCACCGGAAACATGAATTTTCACACCGCAGAAAAAAAGGCACGACCATCCTACCCAACTCCCTGTCAGATACGTCCAGTAGAGTGAGGCTTTGCGCATTCCCAACAATCTCATCACGGTTGCAGGAATAATCCCGACAATAACGGAAACAGCAAAAACGGCAAATATGAACGGGATTGCCCAAAAAATGAAAATCATTTAAATCTCCTGAAAAGTCTTGCAAAGAAACCCGGCTTTTTCTCTCTGCTCAAATCTTTTGCATCCTCGTCTTTGAGAGCAGGTTCAATATGTTTTTTTTCCGGCTGCACCTTTTTTTCTATAAAACCGTACCTTTCTTTGTAATATGCTATGCGTTCCTCTTCCGTCATACTGCCGAGATTTCTGCGTGCCGGAACTTTATGAACGGATTTATTCTCAGTAGGACGAACCACGTCTTTACGCACGATTTTCTGTTTCTGTTGCTTGGTGTTATGTAATTTATCGGTACTGTGTGAGTTATTTGACAAACCTTTCCCATTACCTCTGATTTTCCAGCTTTTTCCTACTGAAAGATCCGTAACTTCCGGAAGGTTTTCCGGCCATATCACCGGTATTTTCATTTTGATATAGTTTTCTATTGCTTCAAGACCGTAAACAAATTCTTCATCTGCAAGAGTAATTGCCCTACCGGATTTTCCTGCACGTGCTGTTCTCCCTATACGGTGTACATAATTTTCATAATCCTCGGGAACGTCATAATTCACAACAAGAGGAAGATTATCAATCTGCAAACCTCTTGCGGCAACATCAGTGGCAACAAGTATTGATATTGCACCTTCTTTAAGATTTTTCAGAGCCGTATCACGTTCTCTCTGTGACAGTTCACCCGAAATGTAATCTGCTCTGTATCCGTTATAACGCAATCTTGCGGCAAGTTCCTCGGTTATATGTCTGGAATTTGTAAATACAAGTGCACTTGAAGGTTTTGCAACTGCAAGCAACTGAAGAAAAAGAGTGAATTTTTCACTTTTTGCAACGTGATACAACTCTTGGGATATTTTATCAACGGTCACGGTATCAGGTTCAAGTTCAATGACTTGAGGCTCATTCATATATTCCCATGCAAGTTCCCTTACTTTAACTTCAAGCGTTGCAGAGAAAAGCATTGTCTGACGCTTTGTTCTGTCCGGAAGCATACGGAAAATTTTTTTGATATCGTGGTAAAAACCCATATCAAACATTCTGTCCGCTTCATCAATTACAAACGTATCAATACTTTTCGGGTCAAGAGAACCGTCCTGCATAAACTCAAGAAGCCTTCCCGGAGTTCCGACGTTGACAGTACAACCTTGCTTCAGAAGCTTTACCTGTCTGTCATATCCCACCCCGCCGTAAAAGCATCCGCAACGTATCTCGGGAATACCTGAAGCAAGAACTTTTGCATCACCTTCAATCTGTTGGGCAAGTTCACGTGTGGGAGCAATTATCAGACAGCGACTGCGTCTGTGTTTGAGGTATTCTTCCAAAAAGGTAAGTATGAATACTGCCGTTTTCCCGCTGCCGGTTTTGGACTGTACCATAATGTCCGAGCCGGTAAGAGAAACAGGCAGTGCTGTTTCCTGTACAGGCATACATTCGGTAAAACCGGCAGAACTGATACCTGCAAGTGTCTGTTTATCAAAATCAAGTTCTGTAAATCTCATTTTTCATCTTCCGGGAACCTGAGAATCTCACGTGGCTTTGATCCACGCGCCGGACCTATGTAACCGGCTTCCTCAAGCTGTTCAATCAAGGTTGCAGCACGGTTGTAACCTATTGACATCTTTCTCTGAAGATAAGATGCCGAGGCCTCTCCTTTTGCAGCCAATATTCTCCATGCTCTGTCAAAGAGATCTCCGCCACCGTCCGAACCGGAAACCGAAGTCTCGGCACTATCCTCATCATCCTCTTCCTCAAGGAAGCAATCGTCAATATAGTCCGGCTTTCCCTGATTTTTCACAAAGTTCACGATACTTTCAATTTCAGGGTCAATAAAGGCTCCCTGTATCCTCTGAGGTGTAGGATTGGCTGCGGAAACATAAAGCATATCACCGCGCCCCAATAATTTTTCCGCACCGTTGGTGTCTATTATGATTCTGCTGTTAATCTGATTGGATACGGCAAATGCGATCTGCGTAGGCATATTGCTTTTTATGATACCCGTTATCACATCGTTTGAAGGCCTCTGGGTTGCAAGCACAATATGAATACCGGTGAATCTTGCAACAGCAGTGATTCTCTTGATGTAATTTTCAAGTTCCTTTCCGGCAACCATCATCAGATCGGCAAACTCATCAATGATTACCATAATGTAAGGCATCCTCTCACGCAGCAGATTCTCATTGATTATCTTATCATTGTAATCCTCAATCTTTCTCACTTTCAGTTTGGAGAACATTGCCATACGCCTTTCCATCTCACCCACAATAAACGCCATTGCCCTTATCGCTTTTTTCGGCTCTGTTATGACAGGCGTGAGAAGATGAGGACTATCATTGTACACCGATAATTCAACCATCTTGGGATCAACCATTATCAGCTTGACATCTTCTGGTCCGGATTTGTATAGTAGACTGATGATGATGGAATTCATACAAACAGATTTACCAGAACCTGTCGTACCAGCAATC
>JAKSPF010000152.1 GCA_024405065.1 Sphaerochaetaceae bacterium
CGTTGAAAAGTAATTACAGTTAGAAGTAGAAATAAATATAATATTGTAGTTATTTTGATGTATGTTTATAATACAAATGAGGTCAATTGTGAAAAAAAATAAAAAGCCAATGGAACATTTTAACATTGCAGAATTTAATAGAGGGCAAGGTTCAAAAATAATACGGCATACTTCTGAAGACGACAGTGTGGCTTTTATCCAAAAAAACGGAAAACCTCTTGCGATTCTAATTTCTAATGAGCGCTATGAAAGATTACTTGCCGGGGGTATAGATATAAATGACTTCTGATATTTCAATAACATTATTCAACTTGATGAAATTTCAACTTGTGCATTTTTTGCACAAGTTGCTGATGGAGACGGATTGGTTAAATCAGACTTAATTATTGATTACTAGGAGATAGTAAATGGGAAACAATTCGGAACTGATTATTTATACAACAGAAGATGGTCTGACAAAGGTTGATGTTACCTTTGACGATGATACTGTTTGGTTGTCCTTGGATCAAATGTCTATGCTCTTTCAGAGAGATAAGTCTACAATTTCCAGACACATCAAAAATATATTTGATGAAGGTGAACTTGAACAAAATTCAGTTGTTGCAAAATTTGCAACAACTGCTTCAGATGGTAAAACGTATCAGGTTGATTTTTATAACCTTGATGTTATTATCTCAGTTGGATATAGAGTAAAGTCTCAGCGAGGTGTTCAGTTTCGAATTTGGGCAAGCAATGTCTTAAAAGAGTATATGAAAAAAGGTTTTGCCATGGATGATGCACGCCTTAAGAAATTAGGCGGAGGTGGATATTTCAAAGAACTGATTGAACGTATCCGCGATATCCGTGCATCTGAAAAAGTTTTTTACCGTCAGGTTCTTGAGATATATGCAACAAGTATTGACTACAATCCAAAAGCGGAAGAATCAATTCTTTTTTTCAAAAAGGTTCAGAATAAGATTCATTATGCTGTATCCGGAGAAACTGCTGCTGAAGTGATATATCATCGTGCCGATGCAGAAAAAGAATTTATGGGGCTGACAACTTTTGAAGGAAACTTGCCTACAATTCAAGAAGCAAAAATAGCTAAGAACTATCTCAATGAGAAAGAATTGCGTATTATGGGACAACTTGTATCGGGATATCTTGATTTTGCAGAACGTCAGGCAGAAAAAGAGATTCCTATGACAATGCAAGACTGGGCAAAACACTTAGACAGGATTCTTACGTCAACCGGTGAGCAGTTGCTCATAGGAAATGGTATGGTTTCTCATCAACAGGCAATGGTTAAAGTGGAAACCGAATACAAGAAATACAAAGCTAAAACACTTAGTGATGTTGAAAAAGAATACTTGTCAATTATTCAAGATTTAAACAAAGAGACAAAAAACTGAAAGTTTTTTATTCAGTAATTAATGTCTGCTCAACAACAAAAAACCTCAATTTGAGACGGATGTAATGCAGAAAACAAGATAAATTGGTACAATTCAAATGCAAGGAAAAAGAGAAAAAGTGGAAAAAAGCTTGCACTTGGAGAAAAGCCATGTACGATAAAGACAGATTTTGTCAGTTATTCCGATTTTGTCTGTTCAGCCGCTACCGAGAACTGCGCTCAGTTTTTCCGTTCTAAGTGCCGGTTCGCCTGAAGTCTTTTCTGAATCAACAAAATGTCAATTACTGTCTGAGTTCAAGTCCTGCTGAAAATGCAGAAGCCATGACTTTTCCGAGTGAAACATACCTGCCGTTGTCTATGTCAAATGTCAGAGGTTTGAGTTTTGAAATATCAATCTTTCCGTCTGTAAGAACATCTTCTTTTACGGATGTGTTTATGATTTCACCGAACAGATGACAGTGTTCCGGCTCATAAGAGATAAGCTCACATTCTATGCTTATCGGGTAATCGTCAAGAACCGGTGCATCAACAAATTCGGATTTAACTGCATGCAGACCGCTTTTTGCAAACTTTTCCGGCTCGTCATTACCTGAAACAATACCTACATAGTCTGACTGAACTACATGCTCTTCATCTGCAATCTGTACCGTAAATGCTTTACGTTTGAGTATGTTCTGTACTGTTCTGTGTTCTTTTGAAAGACAGAGAAAGACCTGTGAGTCGTCTCCCACGCCTCCCCATGCGGCATTCATTGCATCAACTGTTCCGTCATTGTTATATGTTCCGATGATCAATACCGGCTGAGGGTATATAAGGGGTTTCTTGCCCATGTTTTTTCTCATTTTTTCGTCTCCTTCAGCAAGGCTCCACAGCTTGCTTCTATTTGATTATACACTGAGTTAATTGCAATTGGTTCCGTTATTTTATTGTAGGTTTCGTATTCCTTTTCAGTAAAACAGCAAAAGTACACTTTGATTGCAAAATCCGGGTGCTGTTCCAACCAGTCTTTCACAGTCTTTGCAGAAATTTTTGCTGCTTCTTCAAGAGGATAACCGTAAACTCCGGTTGATATTCCGCAGAAGGCTATGCTGCGACATTTGTTTTCAAGTGCCAAGTCCATACCTTTTTTATAGCACGATGCCAGCAATACGGCATCTTCCGGTCTGCCTGAATATACAGGTCCTACGGCATGAATCACATATTTTGCTTTAAGATTGTAACCTTTTGTGATTTTTGCATCGCCTGTTTTGCATCCACCCAAAGCTCTGCATTCTTCAAGAAGTTCTCTTCCCGCAGCTCTGTGAATTGCTCCGTCAACTCCTCCGCCTCCGAGCAATGAGCAGTTTGCGGCATTGACTATGGCATCGGTATCCATTTCAACAACACTTTTTCTGATTATTTCAATTCTGCTGTTCATATTCGCCTCTGTGCGTTTTTGGTTGTAATACAGTATAGCACTGAAATATACTGCACGGGAAAGCAAGGCAGATTGCAGACTGCTTAAAGAATCAAACTAATCCGGCAGGAATTGAGATGATATGGTCTGCCAATTTCAAAACCTTTGGTTGGTTGCAGATTATTACTCCGGTTCCGAGTTTTAAAGGTTCATTAACTTTC
>JAKSPF010000153.1 GCA_024405065.1 Sphaerochaetaceae bacterium
AAACCTTCATCTTCTGCAGCACTGAGAATAGCTGCATGAGTTCTTTCAATTGTATTGATTTCTTTTCTTAAATCTTTTTTTTCACCAGGTGTAATGACTGCATCATTGGCAATGTCGGACCAATAGTTATTAATCTCAGTATTGATGGACGCAACGTTACCGCTCAAAGAATCAATAGACTTTCTGATGGTCTTCATTCCAGAGCCGGTAACATCTCCAATTACTTCAAGTGCGCCGACAACCATTTTCTGTTCGGCATAATTCATTTGTTTAAGGTATCTTGCCATGATAACAAGATACTCTTAAACAAGCTGAACCGACACAAACTAACGTCTTCCGATAAATGCTTCCGGCTTAAAATCAAGTCCTTCTTCATCATCAGTAAGACCTGCAGCTTCTCCCAGCTCCTTTGCCCCGGAAACAGGAAGACCAAGACTTAACGCAAGTGCATAAGCAAAGTTACTGCAGGCATTTGTCCATTTACCTTCAGAAGCGGATGCAAGACCTTTACTGATTTTTGTCAGCTGTGGGAAAATATCACTTACACCCTGAGAATAGTTTTTCTTTCCGGTAATAAGCTGTTTTACCGCTGCCGTTACAACTGAACCGATGACCGGAATTGAATCCGTAAACTGAGTTGAACCATAATATGCAATCTGTTTTGCATCTGCGTTTTCATCATCGTCATCATCAGTCAGACCTTCAGTTACAAGGCCCATTGTAATACCTGCAAGGGCATAACCTGCAATTGTCATGAGTGCTCTTTTGTACTCACCGTGCCTTATGTCCGATGGAATATCGTATCTGATATTCTGCCAGATAACATTCAATGAAGTAGTGAACTGAAGGAAGATACGACCAATTTCGGATCCTGGACCTCTCTGCTTAAAGATTGGTGACAAGTCTGTAAGGCGGTTAGAAGGCTGACACTGACGTGTAATATCATCTGCTTTTCTTACGGCAAGTCTTTCGATTTCACCTTCAGTAAGAGCTGCCTTCTGTGCTTCTGCATCAATCCAATCCCATCCCTCAACATCAGCATATTTTTCAAGTTCTTTTTTCTTCTGCTCGATGAGTTTTTTCTGTTCCTTGTCTGAAGACAATCTTGCAAATTCATCCTTGTATACTGCAAGCCATCCAGGTGCAACACACACCCAGTCCACCATTTCAAGACCTTGCATTCCCATGTTTTCAAAACCGGCAAGAGCTGAACTTACTTTGTTTGTAGCCTTCTTCTGCTGTTCATCAATAAGATCTGCAATAGGGTCAAACCTTCGGCTGTTCATGTATGCCGACTTACTTTTAATAAGATCTGACATCTGACCTGGATGGCGGATAAAGTCAAACATAGATGCAAGATATTTAACCGGAGATGTAAAACGCATATACGGCCATGGAGAAGTACAGAACTGCTTAATTACAGAACTTGTTTTCCATGCCAGGTATGCTGATGCAGTTTTACCGCGCAATGCTCTTGCAATACGGTCAAGCTGATTCTGAGCGGATGAGACATCAGGGTTTGCAAGTTCCTGAATATATTCATCAATGTATGTCAGCATATCTTTTGAATATCTGTTTTCAATATGATTTCGCAAGAGCTGAGAATCTCGGCTTTTATAAACTCTGTTAAGTTCACGTACATAAGAAGCATAGTTTAAGAAGTGTTCTGTCCTGTTCAGTGAGTCCGCCCAGGTAGAATACAATCCCATAACAACCGGCTTCTGGTTAGTTGGTGAGATGTCAACACGGCTTTTTGTCATACCTTTATCAACCCAGTTAGCACCACCTACAGCACTTGAACCGAGAAGATCTTCCTTAACTCTGTTAACGTTTGTATCACCGTTTGACTCAAGACGATTAAGCGGAACATAATTCTTAACACGTGCAACAGGCTGGTTAAACTCTTCAATAGATACCTTGTTCATTCTTTCATATTGCTGAGCATAATCTTCCTGAATGGTTGCTAAAAACTTTATCCACTTCGGATTGATTGTTGCAGCCTGCTTGATAATATCATCCATTCTTGCTGTACCAACGGCAAAACAAGTTTCTTCACCTTTTTCGCCCTGCTGTTTATAACTGTCTTTTTCTTCTGCAGTTACCAGGTTACCACATGCAACTGCAAGTCTACTTCTTTCGTCATCTGCAGCAGCAATAATGTAAAGAACTTCATCCATTGTCAGTTTATGCTGGTTGTTATTGGTGTCTGTGTAAGTGATGTATTCCTTTCTTCCGCCATAAAACTCAATTTCGACTGGTGAGTAAAGTTCTTCGATAGTAATTCCAAGATTATTCATTGCATCAGTAATTTTCTTTGTTCGTGATGTAATTGCTTTCTGCTCTGCATTAAAGCACTCGTCCTCACGGTAGAAAAGAAGAGTAGTGTTGATACCTTCCTTGTCGTTATCAAGAATTCTTGATACTCGTCTGATATTGGCATCTCCATAACCGTTGATAATTCTCTTGAATATTCCTCTCTGTTTATCGTTCGTATTTTCAAGAGTACCTTTGGCAGCTGAATTAAGTCCAAGGATGTCTGGAAGTCTGTTCTTATTGAAGTTTTCAATATCCTTCATTTTCTTTTCTTTCAGCCAGTCCGGATCCTCAGTATGGATTTCAACACCTGATGAGCGGATTTCTCTTTCAATCATCGTGCGCTTCTTTTCAGCTTCTTCAAGTCGTGCTTCATTCTTAATTCTAAGTTCTTCACGACCGAGAACCCTGAGCTCATCCACAATATGTGCAAGACCTTCCATTTGCTCAAGAGTCCAGTTCTGTACATCTTTTGATGTCAGTAAAGCTCTGTAATCTTCAGGAAGAGTAACTGCAAGCAATGCCTGGTTTTCTTCAGTCTGCAGGTCAAGCTGTAAACTTGCATCACGGTCTTTTTCGATGCGGTCAAGGTCAAGTTCTTTAACCCAGTTAGTCTTAGGAAGATACTTTGCGACAAATTCCATTTCGTCTTTTGTCCACTTTTCAAAAGGCTTGTTCTTTAAA
>JAKSPF010000154.1 GCA_024405065.1 Sphaerochaetaceae bacterium
CAAAGGCAGGATACGGTCTGATTGTTGCATCATCCTCAGATAATGACCAACCCTCAAAAGAAGAAAAAAAAGCAGAGAAAATTCACTTGGTCAGGCTGTGGGTAAGTGTTTTGTTTGCCGTTCCCCTCTTTGTGCTTTCAATGGGTCACATGGTGATAAGTTCATTTCCGGTGATTTCCGGAAAAGTACAGCTTCTGCTCTGTCTTCCGGTGATGATTGCAGGGTATACGTTCTTCACAGGAGGCTTTTACAACCTGTTCAAAGGACACCCCAACATGGACAGTCTTGTAGCCTGCGGATGCAGTGCAAGTTTCATTTACAGTCTTTACAATCTTATCTTCACATCTTCCGGACAATTCTATTTTGAGGGAACTGCAACAATCATCACCCTTGTTACCGTGGGCAAGCATATTGAGCTGAAAGCCAGAAGGAAGGCAGGTGACTCAATACGTGCACTGATGCGCATGATTCCGCCACAGGCTACGATAATAAAAAACGGTAAACCGGAAAAGATAAATGTGTCGGAAATCAAAGTCGGTGATACGGTTCTCATAAAACCTGGAGACAGTATCCCGTGTGACGGTACGGTGACTGACGGAAACGGAGATACCGATGAAAGTATGCTGACAGGTGAAAGCTCACCTGTTTCAAAAAAGAACGGAGACAAAGTATTCGGTGCAACAATCAACAGAAACGGCTCATTCACTTTCTGCGCAGAAAAAACGGGAAAAGATACCGTCCTGTCATCAATTGTGGATATGGTACGTCAGGCACAAAGTTCAAAAGCCCCCATTGCCCGTCTTGCAGACAGAGTTGCCGGTGTATTTGTTCCCGTTGTAATGGGAATAGCCGTCTTGACTTTTGTTTCATGGCTTCTTGCCGGAAAACCTCTTTCCTTTGCTTTGACAAATGCAGTAAGCATTCTTGTGATTGCCTGTCCGTGTTCATTGGGACTTGCAACACCGATAGCAATAATGGTTGCCTCCGGACGCGGAGCATCAATGGGCATTCTGTTCAGAGATGCCGTTGCTCTTGAAAATCTGGGTAATATGCAAACAGTGATGTTTGACAAAACCGGAACGCTCACAACGGGGGAACCCGCAGTAACAGCCTTCAAGGACAGAAAAACTCTTGAACTTGCCGCAACCGCAGAGCAAGGCTCCGAGCATCCTTTTGCAAAGGCGGTTCTCAGGGAATGGAACGGTACTGTATCGCCTTTGAAAAGATTCATAGCAATACCCGGACAGGGAATAGTTGCCAGAACGGAAAATTCAAAAATACTTGCCGGAAATATCGCCCTGATGACTGAAAACGGAATTGATACAGGTACCGACAAGGGAGAAATCTACGTTGCCGCAGACAGTCAATACATAGGTTGTATAAGCATAAAAGACAGACTGAGAGAAGATGCCGCACAGTCTGTTTCAGAACTTGAAAAACTGGGACTGAAATGCTGTATGCTCACGGGGGACAACACAACCACCGCTTCCGAGATTGCAGAAAATGCAGGAATAAAAGAATTTCACGCACAACTGATGCCTTCGGACAAACTTAACTTCATCAAGAACACAAGGGCGGGAATTATGGTAGGTGACGGTATCAACGATGCACCGGCACTTGAACAGGCAGATATAGGAATTGCAATGGGAAGCGGTACTGACGTTGCAATGAAAAGTGCGGATATTGTAATTATGAACAACAGGCTTTCATGCGTTGCAGACGCTGTAAAACTCAGCCGTGCTACCGTGAAAAACATACGGATAAGTCTGTTCTGGGCTTTCTTTTACAACATACTCGGAATTCCCTGTGCAGCGGGAATACTGACGTTGTTCGGAGGTCCTGCATTGAACCCGATGATCTGTGCACTCTGTATGAGTCTTTCAAGTCTGTGTGTTGTTTCAAATGCACTGAGACTCAGACGTTTCAAGTCAATTGGCTCTCTGCTTTGAAAGTTTCTCTTCAAACAGTAACCGATGTTTCAACGATTGGTTTCAGTAAGTGCCTTCACCAGTGTCCTGTCTATTCGGTCAATCAGTCTTCCGCTCTCGGTAAACCATTTTTCAACTATGGCTTTGTAATAAGCAAAAGTCCAGTAAAACACACCCTGTCGGCTGAATGCCACCTCAAACTCACCGCTACGAGGTATAACAATACGGCTGAACCATGCTCCCGTCAGCATGATTATTGATCTTCTGATTCCCGATAGAATTGCATCCTGCGTTACGGAAAATGCACCTACACTGAACAGTACGCGTCCCGAAGGCATCAATACATTGATGAAAACCGTGCGCAACACAAGCCAGATTACAGGAAATACTCTTATTTTCCTGCCGCCTGCAATACACATGACAAGAAAGAAAACACAGATTGCTCCGCAGATTCTTATATCACGTGAAAAAAGACAAAAACAGAGTACAAGTGAAAAAAACAGCACTTTGAGCAGATACGGCCATGAAATACGATGATTCACATCATAGTATCCGGGTCTCACAAGGCTGGCAACAAATGCCGGATCCCTGAGCTTTTTCAGAAACTGTGAACGACGGCAGAACCAGTCGGTAAACAGACCGAGAAGGAACGATGTCACAATGCCTGCTCCGAGAATTACCGGGAACAGCCTTATGACTCCTTTGCCCAAAAACAGTATTGCAGTAAAAGTCTGAACGGTATTTGACACAAACGCACCTGCAATACTCACCCCGCAGAACGAGATACCGCGCAGACGTCTCAGGGGAAACATAACCGCTGCACTTGAAATTCCGGCTACTGCAGAGAGGACAAATGCGTAGGAAACCAGTGTTCCGTTTATCAATGCCTGACTGATAATCCTGAATATAACCAAAAGGGAGTATTCAGCAAGACTGAAACCGCAGAAAATTGAAAGCATCACCGGAACATTTGAAAGTCCGAGCCTTATGAACACCGGTCCGGGTATTGCAAGTTCTATCAAGGAACAAAAGAGACACAGGGCT
>JAKSPF010000155.1 GCA_024405065.1 Sphaerochaetaceae bacterium
TAGCAAGTCTTATACGCTGAGCCTCACCTCCGGACAGGGTTCCGGCATTTCTGTTGAGAGTAAGATACCCCAAGCCGACATTTTTCAGGAAAGAAAGCCTTGCAAGAATTTCCTTAAGCACCTGTTCGCTTATTTTTTTCTGGGTATCTGAAAGCTCCAGTGAACTGAAAAATCCGTAACACTCATTCACACTGAGTGCAGTGACTTCGTTTATGTTCTTTCCGCCAATCAGAACTGAAAGAGCCTCCGGTTTCAGCTTTTCACCGTGACAGACGTCACAGACAAGTTCAGTTTGAAACGCCCCTATCCATGTTTTCATTGCCGCACTTTCTGTCTGAGCCCAACGCCGTTTCAAATCATTCACAACACCGTGCCAGCTACGGTTGATATCCATTGTTCCCATACGATCCTCATAGTGCATTCTGAATTTTCTGTCAGTACCGTAAAGAACCATATCAAGTTGCTCGGCAGAAAGTTTTTCAAACGGCGTATCAAGAGTAAATCCTGCAGCCTTGGCAAAGGCCTCAAAACCGGCTCTGCTCCACGAAGCATTGGGATTCATTGTTGCGATTGCTCCCTCGTTGAAACTCTTTGTCATATCGGGGATTATCTTTTCAATATCATAAAATGTTTTGTAACCGAGTCCCTTACATTCAGGACAGGCACCGAACGGATTGTTAAAAGAAAACAGTCTGGGTTGGACATCGCCAACGGAAATTCCGCAATGCGGACAACTGTTATGCTGTGAAAAAATCTCGGATTTTTCCGTACCGTCCTCACCGATAAAAACAATCTCAACCAGTCCGTCTGTCATATCCGATGATTTTTCTATTGAATCCGACAAACGCAGACGGGAATCTGCAGAAAGCCTCAAACGGTCAATCACTATGCTGATACTGTGCTTTACCTGTTTGTCCAGACTTACCGGCTCGTCCAGCATATGCATTTTTCCGTCAATTCTTGCCCGCTGGTATCCTGCATGAGAAGCATCCTCAAGAACCTTTTTATATTCCCCCTTTCTTCCCATAGCAACGGGAGCCATCACCATAATTTTTGAATCTTCTCCGCTCTTTGCACAGACAGCATCAATAATCTGGTCAACGGACATGCTCTCTATTACTCTTTTACACTGTGGACAGTGGACTTCTCCCACCCTTGCCCAAAGCAGCCTGAAGTAATCATATATCTCCGTAATGGTACCTACTGTAGATCTCGGATTCCTGTTTGTTGACTTCTGTTCAATTGAAATTGCCGGTGAAAGACCCTCTATCATCTCAACATCAGGCTTATCCATTCTTCCCAAAAACATTCTGGCGTAAGAAGACAGGGACTCCACATACCTTCTCTGTCCTTCTGCAAAAACAGTATCAAATGCAAGAGAAGATTTGCCCGAACCGGAAAGTCCGCTTATTACAGTGAGAGTGTTTTTTTCAAGTTCAAGATTAACATTTTTCAGATTGTGCTCACAGGCACCGCGTATTATAAGTTTATCTTTCATATTCAACGATACAGTCAGAACTCGGAAACAAGTTTGAGCAATTCCTCCTTTGCAGATTCGGCACTCACCTTCCGGTAAATCTCTCCTTTCCTGTAAAGGAACACACTGTTACCTATGCCGGTCACCGCAACATCCGCACCCTTTGCTTCTCCCGGTCCGTTCACCTGACAACCCATTATTGCAACGCAGATGTTCTTTCCTGTTGCAAGAAGTTCACTTTGAACTGAGGCAAGGAAAGACCGGCTGTCAAAACTCTTGCGTCCGCATGTGGGACATGAAACAATACGCACACCGCCCTTACGTAACCCCATTGTTCTGAGAAGTTCAACTCCTGCGGAAACTTCATCTTCAATGCTTCCGGTGATTGAATATCTCAAAGTATTTCCGATTCCCTTATCCAACAGTCCGGACAGAGCATAGGTTGTTCTGACACAACTTGATACTGTTCCCCCCGCTTCCGTGACTCCAAGATGCAACGGATAATCACTCTGTTTTGCAAACATACTGTACGCTCTGTATGAAGTTTCCGCATCTGATGCTTTAAGTGAAACAACCGTATTGTAAAAACCGAGTTTCTCAAACCATGAAATGTACTCCAAAGCCGTATCAACCATAAGAGAAGCAGTATCACGATTTTTTTCATCAGAAGGAAGTGAACCGCCGTTAAGACCGATCCTTATTGCCGTTCCGTTATCCGAAGCCTTCCTCACAATTTCCTCTGTTTTCCACCTTGCACCGATATTTCCCGGATTGATTCTTATTTTCGCAACCCTGCAATCAACGGCATCAAGAGCATTTCTCCAATCAAAATGAATATCGGCAACAACAGGCATTGGGCATCTTTTTACCACATCACACAATATTTCATGCTCATTGATATCCGGATAGGAAAATCTTATTATGTCACATCCCATTGCTTTAAGTACGGACATCCTTGTATCAAAATCGGGTTCAAGAGAACTCAAAGGTATGTCATACATTGTCTGTACGCTTACCGGTGCAGAACCACCGCACATTACATTACCTATTTTTACAGATTTTGTATCTTTCATATGCACTTTTATGCTCCAAATTTTGTTATTTTAGCATAAAAAAACGTATTTACGTAATTACTCAATTACACATTTACATCAAAATGGAAAATCAATTGCAAAATTTACATAGCATATTGTTTTTGATGTTTCTGTAATTGCTATCTTTTGTTGACTATTCCAAATAATTGAGTAAACTAAAGTTGACTTTATTTTTCTCAAAAGAGAGTCTTCTATACTGGAAAGTTGTGTCCTGTGGAAATTAAAAAAGCTAAATCTCCCGACCGTCCGGACAAAAACTTTAATGTTCTTGAAAAACTTAAAATTGAACTTATGCCCGGACTGATTCTGTGCTTGGCAGATGAGTTATTCCCATTAAACCGTAACGCTTGGCTATGCCCGATAGGCTTGGCAATTTAACCTTTTGCATGAAAA
>JAKSPF010000156.1 GCA_024405065.1 Sphaerochaetaceae bacterium
TTATTACAAAAATACCGGACTTTACACTAAGGCAGTAAAGGACTTTACAGACAAATTCACCCTATAAAGAGCCAAATTCATTCTTCACAAAGCCTAATTTTGCAATTGGCTCCTTAATTTTGCATTTGGCTCTTGAGTCTTGTGAAAACTTGATGTAATATTGCATTAAGTTTTCAGTAGAGAGCATTGTATGATAGAAAGAAAAGAGCTGCTTGATCGCATTGTTTCAAAGATGTGGGATGGACAAGTAAAAGTAATAACCGGTGTAAGAAGATGTGGAAAATCTTATCTTTTGCGCACAATTTTCAAAGAGTATTTATTAGCATCAGGAACAAAACCGTCTTCTATTATTGAGCTTGCTCTTGATTCTGATGAAAACAGCCAATACAGAAATCCTGTTTTGTTAGGAAAATATCTCAGAAGCAAGATTAAAAATGATAAGAATAAATACTACTTTCTTATTGATGAGATACAGCTTGCAAAAGAAGTGGATAATCCGGACTGCCCGGGCGATAAAATAGGGTTTTCCGATGTTCTGATTGGGCTGAGCAGCAGAAAAAACTGCGATGTCTACGTTACAGGAAGTAATTCCAAAATGCTTTCTAATGACATTATTACACAGTTCAGAGGCAAGAATGATCAGATACATATCGGTCCACTTTCTTTTTCTGAGTATTTCCCGGTTTCCAGTCAAAGTGAAGAAAAAGCTTTTAATGAATACCTATTGTATGGCGGAATGCCTGCAACAGTAGGTATGAACGCTCAAAACAAAGAAGAATACCTTATAAATCTTTTTAACGAGACTTATCTGAAAGATTTAGTAGAAAGACACAAAATAGAAAGAATTGATTTATTAGAAAATGTATTGAATATTATTTGTGCAACCACAAGCAACCTTACTAATCCGACAAATATTGCAAACAGTATTTCTTCTGTTACTAATGAAAGAGTATGCATCAACACCGTAACAAAGTTTATAGGTTTCCTTGAAAACGCTTTTCTGATTTCGGAAGTCAAACGCTATGATGTAAGAGGCAAACACTATTTTGATTATCCTAATAAATACTATTTTGCAGATAACGGGCTTAGAAATGCACGCCTTAATTTCAGACAGAACGACAAAGGATATTTAATGGAAAACACGGTTTATAACGAACTGATATTCCGAAAGTATTCTGTAGATATCGGAGTTGTGTACGATAATAACAGAAAACAACGGGAAATAGACTTTATAGCCGGTAAGGATGGAAGCAAAACTTATATTCAGAGTGCCTATCAGATAGAATCAGAAAAGGATGAAGAAAGAGAATTGAGACCTCTGGAATTTACAAATGATTTTTTTACAAAGATATGTCTCAGAAATGATTTGTTAAAATCATATACAGACGAGAAAGGTGTTCAAAATAAATCTGTTATTGATTTTTTATTATCTTAGCGGACTATTGAAAAAGAAACAGTATTGGATTCGTATGGGATTTCTCAATATACAGAGCCAATTGCAAAATTCCGTTCATGATTTCTGAACTTTTCAAAAGAGCATTTCAGTAAGAGGAATGAAGATGATGCCTGCAATCAGGGCAAGAATTGAAACCGCCCTTTTTCCTGCACTGCGTGATGCCGGCCAGAGTTCGTCAAAAGCAATGAATATGAGTATTCCGGCAACAAGAGAGTTGAGTACCGCCATTACCTGTGCAGTCAGTATATGATTAAGAAACAACTCGCCGGCAAGAGCTCCGAGAGGTTGTGACAAACCCACAAGCATACAGACAAGGACTGCGTGAGGTTTTGTTTTTCCGGAAGAAATGACGGACACCGCAAGAGTAGAACCTATCGGTATGTTGTGAATTGCAATTCCCATTGCCATACTGACTCCCAGTCTTGCCTCTGAAGTCACTGCAATTCCTGTAGCAAGCCCCTCAAGAATGTTGTGAAGCAGCAATGCCGCTATCATTCCATGATGTACGGAATGACCGTGTACACATTCACAATCACCCATATAATGACCCGGCAACCTGTCGTTCTCTCCATCATCATGATGATGCGGAAAAATCACATCCAGAAGCCACGACAATCCTGCTCCGGCAAACACAAGAAACAGTGTAAGAACAAGACCGTTTTCTTCCGATGCGGAAGGAATCAGCTCTGAAAGAGCAATCATCAGCATCACACCGGTTGCAAAGGCAAGAGAAACAGCTTCAAAAGTCCTGTTTCTCACATGTGAAACAAACAACGCACCTATGACGGTGAAAAGTCCTGCAAGAAGAGTTACTAAAACCGGAAACATCACTTTTCCCTCCTGAGAATAATCGTTTTTCTGAAAACAACAAGAATCAGAAGTGCAATTACCGGGAAAATTCCGTAAATTCTGAAAAGACTCCCGTATCCGAAATTATCAATTATAAAACCGCCGAAAAAAACTCCGAGCATCTGCGGAAAATTTATTGCCAAAGCAGTATACCAGCTCATTGCAAACGCATTGTGTTTTTTACTTGTTGTAAGCGATATATAATTTGTAATTGCAATATGACAGGCTCCGTATGTAAAGCTGTGAAGTGTCTGGGCAAATATAAATGCCGCCTTTCCCTTTACATACGCATAGATATAGAGCCTGACTATCAGAGCAACCGTTGAAAGTATGAGCATTGTATAGTAAGACACCTTACCCTGTCTGATAAGTTTTCCTCCTATAATCAGCATGAGTATTTCAGAAAATGCGCCTATTGCAACATAAAACGGGAAATGTCCGCCCAAATGCAGTTCTTCTGTCATATACGAGCCGAGAAGCCGATCCGGAATTGCCTGTGCAACTCTTGAGATACCCACTGTAAGCATCATTAAATAGAAAGATTTGTCAAACCAGTTCACGTCAAAAAACTTGTGGTTATGGTCTTTGTTTTCCGACTGCGGCATTTCCGGACAGAAAGCAGTGCAAGTTACAAA
>JAKSPF010000157.1 GCA_024405065.1 Sphaerochaetaceae bacterium
AGATCATTTGCAGCTTTTAACGGAAATCTATGTCTTACATCTTTTTCGGTGTCACTACCCTTTATTTTAAGGATTGTTCCGCTCATGGAAATAATTGCGTAAGGAAGGGTTACCGCAGCCGCTTCAAATTTTTTTTCAGCAGTATTCCACTCATAGCGTATGTCTGATTTCAGTGAATTGAGTACAAATTTATGACTGCCTACCGACACATTTGCAGAAGAATCCAAAGTCCAGTTGTATTTTGACATATCGGTAGTATATATTGACGGAAAAATCTGCTTCCTTCCCAAAAGAGAATCAAGTCCGAACACGGTATTTCTGTTAAAGTAATCCACCTTGAAGTTCGGATCACTGAGAAAAGGCATCTGGAGAGAAATGTTGCCGTTTGAAAAGTTACCTGAAATATCAAGATCAGCCGCATAACGCAGTCTTTCTTTGAAAGTTTTTGTACCTGAAGTTTTATGATAAGCAGCCATTGCATCCGCATTGATTTTCAGTTTTCCGTTAAAAAGACTGTTTTTTGTATCAAGTCCCAACGCCAATCCCTGATCCTGATACAAGTCTGCCGTAAAGGCAAAATAACTTCCGCTTTCACGTGCCCACTTTTCAAATTTGGGAAGTTCCTCGTTTCTTTTCAACTTACGGTAAATAACACCGTCTCTGATTTTTTCCGAATCGTCACCGTCATTCAGAAGGCTTGATATTGATGCCATTGCATTTCCTGCGGAACTGGCAGACGAACCGGAATCGCTCTCATTTGAAGAAACCGTGGTTGACTGAGTAGCAGGATATCTCCCGTATATCTCAGTTGTTGTGTTTATGAACATACCCTTTGAACTTGAGAATCCTATTGCAGGATTGAATATCAGAGTTGTTCCGGGATAAAAAAACACAGGAAGCCAGAAAATCGGCACTCTCCCAAGTCGTATCACAGCGTTTGAAAAAAAGAGGTCCGATTCCGCAAGTCCTATTTTCTTTGCTTTTATACTCCAGAAAGGATCATCTCTTGTAGTGGCTATTGTACCGTTTTTGAAAAAAACCACACTTTCCTGACCGTTATATGAAATTGACTGACCTTTTGCGTAAAACGTAAAAGAATTACCGCTTGAATTGTTTCTGTCCGAAGAACTTTCACCGCCAAAAACAATTACGTCAAGATCATCCCAGTTAAGTACAAGCACTTCACCCTTGAAGGTTGAATCTTCACCTTCCTTGAGAAACACACTTCCTCTGGCCTCAAGTATCTTGGCATCGGTATCTATGATTGCCTTTGAACAGGTAAGAACACGATCAACCTTACTGTTGTTTTCATCATCAGTTGAAAACGTAAGTTCCACCTTACCTGAAAGAGTCACAACATTGTCCTGAACTGACATATCATCGGCAGATGTCACCGCAATCTTGTAAGTTTCCGCCCAAAGCGGTGAAACAAGAAAGAGAAGAATTATCAATGTCAGGAACAGCCCTCGTTTCATCAGAGTTTCAGAATCTCCTTGAGGAATTGACCGGTGTAGGATTTTTGACATTTTGCCACATTTTCAGGGGTACCCTGCACAACGATTTTTCCTCCTCCGTCACCACCCTCCGGACCTAAATCAATAATCCAATCCGCCTGCTTTATCACATCCAGATTGTGTTCTATCAAAACCACCGTATTTCCACAGTCAACAAGCCGGTTAAGAACCTCCATAAGCTTCTTCACATCCGCAAAATGAAGACCTGTTGTCGGTTCGTCAAGGACATACAGAGTATTTCCCGTACCGATTTTTGACAGCTCAAGTGAAAGTTTCACTCTCTGAGCCTCTCCTCCGGAAAGAGTAAGTGCACTCTGTCCCAATTTCACATAATCAAGTCCCACGTCGGAAAGTGTCTGCAATTTGCGTCTGACCGGCGGAAAAGCATCAAAAAATCTGAGTGCCTCTGCAACAGTCATTTCAAGAACATCATTGATATTTTTACCTTTGAATTTTATTGCAAGGGTCTCCTGATTAAATCTTTTACCGTGACAGACGTCACATGTCACATAAACATCCGGCAAAAAGTTCATCTCAATTTTAAGCGTTCCGTCACCGTGACAGTGTTCACATCTGCCGCCTTCAACGTTAAAAGAAAACCTTCCCGGTTTATACCCTCTTGCCCTGCTCTCCGGAAGTTCTGAAAACAGATCCCTTATGTGTTGAAAAAGTTCAACGTAAGTTGCCGGATTGGAACGGGGAGTTTTGCCTATGGGACTTTGGTCAATGGAAATAAGTTTATTGAGGAACTCCTTTCCCTCTATCTTTCTGTAACCGTCAAAACGCTCCTTCTTTCCGGAAAAAAAGTCTTTCAAAGCAGGTACAAGAATCTGATTAAGCAGGGTACTTTTACCGCTTCCCGATACTCCGGTAAGTATCACAAGTTTTCCAAGCGGTAAGGTAAAATCAACATTATGTATATTGTTTTTACAGGCTCCGAGTATTCTTAGGCACTTTCCGTTTCCGGCTCTTCTTTTCTCCGGAACAGGTATCGTGATTTTACCGCATAAAAACTGCCCCGTTATACTTTCAGGATTGCGTTCAATCTGCTGCGGAGTTCCTTGTGCAATTACATAACCGCCGTTTTCTCCTGCACCCGGACCCATGTCCACAACGTAATCCGCGCTTCTTATCGTTTCTTCGTCATGTTCCACAACAAGAACGGTATTTCCCAAATCTCTGAGATTTTTAAGCGTATCTATCAGCTTTCTGTTGTCTCTCTGATGAAGACCGATTGAGGGTTCATCCAAAACATAGAGAACTCCGCTGAGAGCACTGCCTATCTGAGTAGCAAGTCTTATACGCTGAGCCTCACCTCCGGACAGGGTCCCGGCATTTCTGTTGAGAGTAAGATACCCCAAGCCGACATTTTTCAGAAAAGAAAGCCTTGCAAGAATTTCCTTAA
>JAKSPF010000158.1 GCA_024405065.1 Sphaerochaetaceae bacterium
GAATACTTTTCTGTACTGATTGAACGAGAAGTTCTCAAACTTCAACGGAAGTCCGTAAGCCTTCACAAACGATACAAGCACAATCATCACAAGCGGAACAATTACAATAAGAACAAGCGTAAGAATACATACAACAAGCAGAGGATATTTTGCCCCCCTGAGTTTTATCAGAGTAGGTCTTGTACTTTTACCCTTTATGATGTCGTAACTTCCGGAAGACAGTATCTTGTTCTGAAGAATCAGCGCCGCAGATACAACGGCAACAAGCATCACGGAAAGAGCCGCACCCTGTCTTATTCCGTCAAAACTGCCGCCTGCATTATAGATTACCGCATAAATTCTGGTAGGCAGAGTGTAAATACCCTGACTGTAACCGAGAATTGACGGAACACCGAAGTGTGCAAGCGAAGTTGTAAGAATCAGGAGCGCTCCGGCTGATATTGCCGGTTTTGTAAGAGGCAGAGTGATTCTCCATATAACAGTACTCTGCTTTGCACCCGCAATTCTTGCACATTCCTCAAGTGTCGGATCCATCTTCTCAAGTGCGGCAACAACCTGCATGAACACAAACGGGAAATAATATGAAACTTCAACAAACACAATGCCCCAGATTGAATTGATGTTAATCGGGGCGTTCTCCAAATGGAACGTGTTCATCAGGAATTTGTTGAAATACCCGCCTCTTCCGTTCAGAAGCATATCCCATGCCATTGCTCCGAGAAACGGAGGGAACATATACGGAATGTTGAACAGAGCCTTCATAAGCCCCTTTGCAGGAATATCGGAACGTCCGAGCAGCCACGCATAGAAAACACCCATCACAGTTCCCATGACAGTTGCAAGGAATGCAATTTTGACCGTGTTCCACATTGCCGCCAGATTCTTTTTATCGGAAAGCTGTGTTTTGAACAAAGAGAGGTCAAAAGTCCATTTTGACGCATCCCCATCAACAATCTTCACAAAAAAAGTGTTGAAAATAATCATGAAAATGGGAATTATCACGATGATTATCAGAAGAACAAAGGTTGTCACTGTAAGTGCCTTGTCCATACTTATTCTTTTTCCGCCGTCAAGAGCGGCAAGATTTTTGTTTCTGTCAAACAGTTTCATCTTGCAGCCTCCTTTGCTTCATAAAAACGCGGGTTCACAAACCTGATGCCGACTTTCTCTCCGTCACCGGGCACCCCGTTGAGTTTTGCATCAAGCATACTCTGCTGCACCCTTATCTGTCTGTTACCGAGTTTCAGGAAATAGTTGTATTCACTTCCCAAAAAGACTTTGCTCTCCACAAGGGCCGTGATGTGAGAGTCCCTGTCAAACACAACATCATTGAGTCTCACACCCATTTCATAACTGCCGTGCGTAAAATCAATACCTGAAGGTACCTTACAATTCAACTCACCGCCGGCAACATCCTTCAGAAAAAGTCCCGAACTCTTCTTTTCAACAGGAAGGAAATTTGAGGTTCCTATGAACTCAAAAGTAAATCTGTTTGCCGGATTCAGTATTATGTCCTCATCATTACCGTACTGGCAAAGAGAACCGTCCTGTTGCATTATCGCCATTTTGTCACAAAGCTGCAACGCACTCTGCTGGTCATGGGTTATGTAAAGAACCGTGGATTTCAATCTGGTCTGAATCATCCTTATTTCCAAAAGCATCTCCTCACGGAGTTTTGCGTCAAGATTGGTTATCGGTTCGTCCATTACAAGTATCTCGGAATCAACAACAAGCGCCCTTGCTATTGCAACACGTTGCTGCTGTCCTCCGGAAAGCTGCATCGGAAGGTGATTGGCATACATTTCCATGTGAACCTGCTCAAGTGCCTTCATTGCACGCTCTTTCATTTCGTCTTTCGGTATACGTCTCTTTTTCAGCGGATATGAGACGTTTTCAAGCACCGTCATATGCGGCCATACGGCATAGTCCTGAAAAACAATTCCTATGTTCCTTTTTTCCGCAGGAATATTGACATGCTTTTTTGAATCAAAAAGAACTCTGTCCCCTACCGTTATTCTGCCCGATTCCGGTTTCATAAGTCCCAGAAGGCATCTGACAAGTGTGGTCTTTCCGCAACCGGAAGGTCCCACAAGACAAAGAATCTCATTACTGTTGACTTCAATGCTGAAATCCCTGAGAACCGTCTTTTTTCCGTAAGATGCGGTGATGTTTTCAAATTTTACATTGGCCATACGCTTCTCTTAATGTTGTTGTATGAGAGAAACTTTCAAGTTCCTCTTTAATCAAGTTTCTCAAATATCGGGAATACACCCGTAAAACAAAAAAGTTTCTACGGGAAAACCCGTAGAAACTTAACTCTTTTCCGTAAAATTACTTGCCCCAGATTGAGTTGAATGTCTTCTGATAGGACTTTGTGTTTTCACCGAGTCTGATGAAGTCAACCGGCATATTGACTGCTGCAATTGCCGATGTGTCAACATTCATCTTGACATCGTCTCTCACGGAAACAAGATTCTGACCCACAAGAACTTCCTGACCTGCCTTTGAAAGGAGGAAATCAATAAGAAGTTTTCCGTTGTCAGGATTTGCGCATCCCTTGATGAGAGCAACAGGAGAAGTCATTGTACAGACATCTGAAGTTGTGAAGTGGAATCCCATGGGAGAACCCTCTGCAATCAGGTTTGCTGAAACATAGTCAAGGCAGATACCCACCTTGTAAGAACCGTCTGCAACTCTGTTGTGTGTTGCCGTTGTTCCTGACTCAAGCTGTGTTCCGTTGTCGTGAAGAGCCTGGAAGAACTTTTCAAAAACGATGAGAGCAACTTCCAGATTGCCATTGTAGTAGATATGTGGCTGACGGGCTTCGATGTGCCATACCTGAAGGTGCTCTATAATGACAAGCCGCTCTCAAAGCATACGTTGATACAAACCATCAGCCGTGTGAACCGCCGC
>JAKSPF010000159.1 GCA_024405065.1 Sphaerochaetaceae bacterium
CAAGACTTGAAGTAACATCTTCAACCTCTATGGAAACATTCTCAATCCTATCTCTGTAGTCGGAAATTCCGCTGTCTTTTTTCAGAGCACGGTCAAGCAATGAACAACAATCATACAATGCGGATTTGGCTTCTTTAAGACGATCCATACCCTGAGAAACAGATTCATACACCGCTTCATAACTGGAAAGAAGCTCCACCCTCTCCTTGAGCTCGTCATCTTCTCCGGGTTCAGGTGAAACTGCCTTAATTTCCTTCACGGCAAATTCAAGATAATCGGTCTGTTTTCTGCTTTCTTCTACAGCTTTTCTGAGTTCTTCTTTTTCTTTCTGAAGCTCGGAAAGAGTGTGATATGCCGCAGCACAACGCTGTAAAAGTGCCTCACTGTGGGAGTATGAGTCTACTGTTTTTCTCTGTCTGTCCTGAAGTAGAAGGCTTTGATGTTCACTCTGACCATGCATATCAATCAGACTGTCGGCAAAGAAAGACAGCTCTGCCCTTGTAATAATCTGTCCTTGAACAGAAATAAGAGAACGTCCGTTTGACTTTACACTGCGCCTCACAATAACAGTACCGTCTTCGGATGAAATGCCGTGTTCATCAAGCCATTGTACAATCTCATGCCCCTCAGGAATTGAAACAACAGCATTAACTGAAAGTTCCTCAGTACCGGTTCGTACAGCAGAGGAATCTGCCTTTTCACCCATCAAGAGTCCCAATGCACCGAGTATAATTGACTTGCCGGCTCCAGTTTCACCTGTAATCACATTAAAACCATCCGAAAAATCAACACTGAGATTCTCAATAAGTCCCTAGTTTTTTATGTCAAGATGTTCAAGCACCGGTGAAGCCTCCGGCCCAGCCGAGTTTGTCCCGGAGAACCGCTATGAACTGTCTGTTTCTGTTTTCTACAAAGAAAGAGTAATCAGGGCTTCTGGTGACACGTACCGCATCATTCCACATAACTTTAAATTCACTGTGACCGTCAGCAGAAAGCAAAGCCTTTTCAGATACCTCAGACACCTTGATTTCAATTACGGAGGCTGAAGAAACAACAACCGGTCTTACGCTCATTGCAAATGGGCAGACAGGGTTGACGATTATTCCCTCAAGTGTTGAATCAAGTACAGGCCCTCCGGCTGCAAGACTGTATGCAGTACTGCCGGTAGGTGTTGCTATTATTATACCGTCACCGCGAAGCTTTGCAGCCAGTATTCCGTTTATATGCAAATCAAGTCTGACAAGTTTTGCCCTGTCTGCCGAGGAAACCGTTATTTCATTCAGTACAGTGGTTTTATATACTGATTTTTCGTTTCTCAGAACATCAACATCAAGCATCAGACGTTTCTGCAATCCGGTTTTTCCGTTTTCAAAATCTTCAAAAACAGTTCTGAATTCATCAGCAGTAGTATCTGTGATATAGCCGAACGAACCGAGATGCACCGCAAGCAACGGGATACCTGAATTTTTAAGAATTCTTGCACAGGAAAGCACTGTTCCGTCACCGCCGAGTGAAATAGCCAAATCTGCAACAGGGGGTTCAATAAGATTGTCCCTTTCTGTTGAAGAAAGATTGATACACGTGACTTTCTTTCCCTTTGAACACAGCCAGCGCTGCATATCGGAAGCAACGCTTTCACTCTTTGTCTTTGAGGTATTTACAAAAATCACAACACTTTCAATTTTCATTACGGTAAATGACTTATTATCCTTGATATTTCATCAATCTCATTATTTTTCAGAAACGGATACACAGGAAATGAAACGGTTCTGTAAAAATACGCTGCAGCAACGGGAAACTGTGAAAACATATCCCCTTCATAATCACTGCACACACTGTTTTCAAACGTCAACTTTACAGGAACATCATGTTTGTTGGCAAACTTTACAATATCCTCAGGCTTAGTATTGAGAAATACAGGAAAAACCGAACCGGAGGACTCAAAATCACGCAACCCCAGTCCGAACCCTTTATGTGCAGTTTTTGCAAGAGCATCTCTGTAACCTGCGCATATCTTTCTGTTTTTCTCGCTGTTCTCAGTAAGATTGGCAAGCTGAACAGAGCCCAAAGCAGCGTTTATATCGGCAAGCTTCACATAATCGGAAGGTCTGTTACTTCTGAGTTTGTAAATCATATCATTTTTAGCACCGAGTGCCGCACCACCGCCACAGGAAATGATATCCTTTTCCTCAAGGGCACATATAACCAATTTGCCCCAGTCACCCGCCTTACACAACTCTCCGTATCTGCCTCCTACGGATTCGGTAACATCCTCAATCACACGGACATTTCCGTAATCACACTTCACAGCAGATGAAGTCTCAACATCATACCTGATCGGAAGACAGGAACAACTGTCATAAAGGACAAGCAGATCCGCACCGCTTTCAGAAACAGCCTGTTCAGAGACAAGACCATGCTCTTTGTCAACATCAACCATCACAAGCTTACAGCCGAACTCTTCCGACACCGTCTTGTATATGTGCGGTGCAAGCGGAGATATAGCAACAACAGTTTCCGCACAAACATCCATTATTCTGAATGCAGCCCTGATACAGTCAGGGTATGTTCTGAACGCAGAGGCAGTCTGGCATCCGGTTGTTTCGGCGAAAGCCTGCATAAAGGCCTGATTTTTCTCACCGGGACCTATCTGCTCATCAACCATTGTCTGAAGGACGCTCTCCATATCCCTGCGTTTCACCGTAGGCTTGTAAAAACGAATCATAGCCTAATGATAAACCTTTGAAAGTTGCAGTTCAATATACGGATTCCTACGGACGAACCGACCCTGTCTCTGCATAAACCAGCCAGTCAATTACGTTGATTGTTTTTATACCGTCAAAAGAACCGTGTCCGGCATCCATTGAAAGAATTATTTTTTCATAATTGTCTTTTATT
>JAKSPF010000016.1 GCA_024405065.1 Sphaerochaetaceae bacterium
AACATAGAAGCCAGGGACTTTGAAGCCGAGAAACCTGAGGACTCACAAATAAGAATTCTTACAGAACCTGCTCCTAATGTTTACGGTCATGGTCATATGAAACTGTTCGCAGATGTACAAGATGCAATTCTTAATCATAGAAAACCATATGTTGATGTATATGCAGGGCGTTCTGCTCTGGAACTGATACTTGCAATTTACAAGAGCCAAAAAACCGGAGATAAGGTATACTTGCCTTTAGGTAATTTTGCATCAACAGATATGGAAGGCACATTCGGGAAAAAGGAGATATAAAATGGTAAAAATAAAATCAACTACAGGTATAATTGCAGAAATCAGCGAACTGGGAGCACAACTCTCGAGACTTGCAGACAATGAAAGAGAATACATATATGACAATACGGAAGTATGGCCCAAGCACTCTCCTGTTCTTTTTCCCTTTGTAGGAAGATTACCTAACCAGCAGTATCAGCTTAATGGCAAAACATACGACATGCTTATGCATGGGTTTGCCCCAAGTTCAGACTTTGAAGTCGTATCACAATCAGAAAGTGCTGTTACACTCCATTTAATCGTTACAGACAAAATCAAAGCCATGTATCCTTTTGACTTTGGCTTTTATGCAACATACGAACTCAATGGAAACACCCTTGAGGAAACCTTCAAAGTTGTAAACAACGGTAACACAGATATGTACTACGGCTTTGGGAGCCATCCGGGTTTCAACGTTCCAATCGACAGCAACTTGAAGTTTGAAGACTATTATGTGGAATTTCCCGAAAGCAGCAATGTAAAACATAGACTCTTCGACGATTCCCGTCTTGATACCGGCACAGAAGTTCCTTTTGACAAACTGGAAAACAAGAAGCTGCACTTACAACACAACTTGTTTGACAATGATGCAATTCTTCTCACAAACACAGGCTTTAAAGCAATCATAAAAACCGATAAAGATTCAAAAAGAATAGTTGTTGAATACCCGGACACTCCGTTCTGTGCTGTTTGGCACAAAGTAAAAGAACAGGTTCCTTTCGTTTGTATTGAGCCGTGGATTTGTGTACCTGGACATGCCGGAGAAAACGACATAAGCAAGAAACCGGATTTTAACACATTAAAACCGGGCCAATCAAAAGAACACAAACTTTTGATAACAATAGAATGCTAAAATATGTTAATGAAGTGTTGCAGAATTAAACCTCGCAGCACTTTTTTTATACCCAAAAACAATCAACTCAATATCTTTTCTTTTGCAGTTTTAATATAATTCATGTTTGAAAAACACGGAAAAACCACGAGATGGATTCTGTGAAAGGTGTTTGGGGAAACAAAAAAGGGACTGTTTTACAACCGCCCCTTTTTTCTATTTGTTTTTTTGCTTATTTAGCAGCCTTAAGATTTGCTTCAAGAGTATCAAGAAGATCTGCAAGCTCTTTCCTGTTTTGTTTCCTTGTTAATTCTAAGACTTATTGAACAGAAAACTGGTCACAAGATTCCCATCAGGACTATGGTTGACAGCTTAAGAAAAGCAAACCTTGTACAGCTTCCGGACGGCAATTACATGAATACATATTGTGACAATGTAATTTCAGACATTGGTAAAGCACTGGAACTTGAACTTACAAGATAATTCTATTCAAAAAAGAACCTTGTTACTGAACGCGGAAAAACTGTAAAAAAATTCTGAACATGGAACATCAGAAAATTATTGATGTATCGCCGTAAGTACTTCTATTGCAAGTAGTTGCAGCGATTTTTTTGCTTTGCAACTGCGGGAGTCAGGGTGCCTTAATCATAGTGAAATTATAGTTTTCAATTTTCGGGTTGGCAACAGGGAAACAGACAATCAGCTGACTTTGTTATCCAAGTATAAAACAACATCGTTGAGGGTTTGAAAATTTGCAAGATCCTCATCCGGTATTGTAATTGAAAATTCACTTTCCACCGCATTGAGCAGGCTGAGAAGTCCAAAAGAATCAAGACCCAAAGTAAGCCTTATACTTCCGTTCATATCTATTTTGTCAGGTTCTGCCTCAGTATATTCACTGACTATTTTGAGCAGTCTGCAACTTATGTTTTCCATGTCCGGTACTCCTATTTCCATTTGTTGAGGTACTTCTCAATCTGAACAAGTGCCTGTTCATTTGCCGAAGCCCTGTTGTTTGCTTTCATATAAAGTTTTTTTGCTTCAATCAGAAGTTGTTTTGCCTCCTGCCTGTCGGTTATCGCAGTATCAATTTCAACTTCCGGCGAGCCTTCATAGTACGCATATTTTTCTATGTTGGTTTTATGAGCAGATTCAAACTCTTTCTTCATCTCCTGAAGATTCTGAATTCTTTCCGTCACAGTCCAGCCTCTTTTTCTCAGTATCTCGGCAAGTAAAAGATAAGTCGGAAGCCTCACTTCTCCTTCCGGAACGGTTGCCAAAGCCATTCTTGCAAAACTCACCGCCTGTTCCGTAGATTTTGCAGGATGCTGATAATAAACCTCAGCAAGAGTCTGCCACGGCTCAGAATAATCAAGGATGCCGAGCTTATCTATGATGGCTGAAACATCCGCAAGTATAGGCTTCACCGTAGCAGCCTGATCAAAGATACTTCCGGTCTGACCGCGTCTTCCTATATTGGCAGAATGCCACATATAATTTCTGTATTGTTGCGGATCATATTCAAGACCGAGCATCGCGTAGTCCGCACCCTTATCAAACCACTGCCTTCTTCCTTCTTTGTCTTTTTTGTCAAGCTCATCACCGGCAAGCATTGCAATCCTTGACATACGCCAGCATATTTCAGACTTTTCCTTTCTGTTTGATGTCATGTTAAGAGCATCCTCCAGTCTTCCAAGAAGTTCACCATAAGGAAGCCCTTGTCCGAGAAGATAATCTTCATGTTGAAGGTCTATGGCAAGTGCAGAGACCCATGAAGTACACAACACAAGAAATATTGCAAGAATAATTTTTCCGTTTTTCACTTTTTTCTCTATCTTTTTTCTTTAATATAACGGATTTTTAATAAAATAGTATATTTTTACTATTACTTTTTTTTACTATTTTTTCATAGTGAATTCTAACTATTGTGAAAAAAATTTTTGATTTATTAACTATGAAAATTGTCAAAACCGATAAAACAATATGTTAAATATGCGTTTTTACTACTAAGGAGCAACTTTCAGAACTTCCTTCATAAATTCCGATCTTGCCCTTGCGATATAAAACAAAAGACGGCAAACCGAAGGCCCGCCGTCTTATATGTTTTAATCTTTTATCAGAAAGATCTGAGGAGCACCGCTCTGCAGTAACTTCCCTTACTGCTGTTACTCCAGAAACTTTCAGTCGGGTCAATATAGAGCCAGCTGTAGGCATCATTGTAGTTGACCTCAGCACTGCTCCAGACCATTTTGACATCCTCAAACCACGCGGGTTCAAGAGTACTTGCCCTGAGTCTCTCATACTCCTCAGGAGAACCGATGTACCAGTCACGGCATCCCGCAATTCTTCTGACTCTTCTGTTGCCTGAGAATCCGAACTCATCAGACAATTCACGGCTATCGGAGGTAATTCCGTTCTCTCCGTTCATGTAACTGACATAAGCCCATATTGTCTCATATCCGCCGTTACTATCCTTGAAAGCAAGAGACTTTCTTGACTGTCCGCCGATCTTGTCTTCTTCCTTCATACTGAGAGCATGGGCAGTATTTACTTTTCCCTGACCGATCTCCCTTCCTGTAACACCAAGACTCACGGATTCGTTCCTGTTGTTCTTATACGAACCCCACTGGATATTCTCAATGAGTCCGTTGGTTATATCATACACATAGAACTTGTCCGCTTTCGGAGTTCCGGACACGATTCTGTAATATACGGCATTCACAAGACCTACAACATCCTGCTTGCCGGTAATCTTCTCTCCGTCAACGTCATAGAACTCATACGTAGCCCCGTTATCCTTACCGACATAGAAGATTCTTCCTCCGACAGGTTTTCCGTCAAACCAATGGATGTAGAGTTTACAGTCTTCAGGTCTGCACCACTTACCGTCTTTGATGTATCCTTCAATATTGTCTGAAGCAAACGAACCGTTGGCGTTAAGAACTCTGACCCCTCCGACAGGTGCAGTATAGAAACCTGCAAGGCTGTATCCGGTAAGCGGCACCACAGAACCGATTTCAGCAGTGGTATCTTCATAATAGACAGTTGCCACTCCGTCTTCAGGTCCGCCGTTCTTGTCCAGTCTGATTGTGTAACTGTTAGGCTGCCACTTTGCGTAAAGCAGAGTATCACCGACCACAGTATCCTTGCTGAAATCCCAAGCACTTTCGTATTCGGCATCTTTGTACCATCCCATGAAGGCATACTCGTACTTCACGGGATTCTCCGGCGCAACGGTGAGTGTACCGTATTTCAGAGAACTCTGAGGTGTGACTTCAGAACCGCCTACACTGTCAAATGAAAGAGTAAATGACAGTCTTCTGTAGAACATTTTGAGAGTAAGTGAGCCGTCTCCGATAATAGCACCCGAATCCGACCCGAGTGAAGAGTCGCATCTGAAGCCCTGATAGCTCTTTGCAACGGCCTTAACAACAGATTCCGTTGTTCCTTTGAGATTCTCAACTTCCTTGAGAGCAAACTTTCCGTCAAGCGTTTCAAGATAGTGGAAAACCTTATACCCTGTACCGGCACCTACAGTCCATCTTGCGTACAGCGTCGTAGAATCAGTCACAACATCCTTGTTGAAATTCCATGCTTCCTTCAGATTACTGTCCTTATACCACCCGGCAAAAGAATATCCTGCATTCTTCGGAGCAACGGGTTCGGCAACCCTTGCATTGAACTTCACATCATTAAGCGGAGCAATTGCGGAGCCGCCGTTTGTATTGAAATCCACCGTAAACGTCTGTCTCTTATAGTACAGTTTGAGAAGGAGAGAACCGTCTCCGTTTATTATTCCTCTTTCAACTGTATCGGTGACTTCCGGAGTAAAGACGAATCCTTTGTATTCCTTAGGAGAAGACACGGCTTCCGCTCCGGTTGTTCCGGTAAGATTTACTGTCTCTTTAAGCGCATATTTTCCGTCCAAACCCTCAAGGTAGTGACCCACTTTGTATGCTGTATCTTTGTTGGCATACCATCCGGCATAAAGAGTCAGGTTGGTTCTGACTGTATTGTTTTCAAAATCCCATCTCTTGGAGACCTGATTGTCGGTAAACCATCCTGCAAACCTGTACCCCGTTCTTACAGGAGTTCTGGGCGGCAAAATGTTTGAATCGTATTCAATTCCGGTAAGGTCTGCAACTTTTGAACCGCCGGAAGAATCAAAGGACACTGTCAGCAGGTCCTTTCTGTAGAACAATCTCAGAACAAGACTTCCGTCAGCTGCAATATTTGCATTTGTAAGAGTTCCCCTGAGTGAAGAATCGTATATGTAGCCGGCATAAGTTCTCGGAGTTGCAGATACAACTGCATCCGTAACACCGATCAGGTTCTCTGCATCTTTGAGGATGAATCTTCCTTCAGAACCTTCAAGGTAATGATAAATCCTATAGGCAGTATCATCACGTGCAATCCACTTTGCATAAAGAGTCATGTCGGAACCTTCATAGTCCCTTGCACTTGAACCGTCAGCTCTGTAGTACTGGAGACCTGCTCCGTTCGGATCTGTCCAATATCCTCCGAATATATAACCGCTCTTTGAAGGCAGGATAATCTCGGGCATAGGTGAATTGTATTTGGCTGCGATACTGTTGGTTCCTGACATATCCGCATGCAGAGAGTTGAGAATAACCGTTTCAGTAGGTGCAACCTCAATCGGGAACTCATCAAAAATCGGATCTCCGATGTAATCGTCAACACGTATCTGTGCGGCCGGCTGAACAATGATTTTATGCTCCGGTACTATTTCAGGCTCAACTATCTCAGGTTCTTTCTTAACTACTACCGGTTTTACCATAGGTTTGGGTTCCGGTTTAGGTTCTGCCTTCACCTCTGGCTTTGTCTCAGGTTTTACTTCGGGTTTCACCTCGGGCTTTGGCTCGGGCTTCACTTCAGGTTTCACCTCAGGTTCATTGATATAAACCTCGGTTTCCAGCTTGACAGGTTCGGACGCCTGCACTGCAGGAGTCTGTCTAACCGGTTCGGTTACCTGCGCATGCTTAACCTCCTTCACGGGCTGCGGCTCTGGTTCCACTGTTACCGTTTCAGGTATTACACGGCTTGAACGCACCGGTTCTGCTTCTTTGACAGCCACATGTTCGGGAGCCTTTTTTGTTTCTGCAACAACAGAAGCAGAAACATCTATGTATTCTTTCCACCCGGCATACAACGTCATATCTCCGTTCACAGGTGCGTTGAAAGAGTACTCACTTGACAGACCTCTGTCATAGTACCAACCTCTGAAGGTATAACCTTCCCTGATGGGATTCACCGGTCTTGGTGCTGTTTTTCCCTCACCTACAACACATCCCGCAACAAAACTGCCTCCGTTGCTGTCAAATGTGACTGTGTATTCCTTTGCACTGAAGAAAAATCCCACACATGCAAGAAGCGCGGCAACTATTGCCACTATACACAAGAACAGAAGTAATCCGTTTCCTTTCTTCATATATGCCTCCAAAGGACATAGTCCCCTTAAATAATAAGTATCACTTCTCTACCCGATTCTGTCAATAAATACATCTGTAATATAGAAGATTTTCGTACCGTTTTTATGCCGGATCAGGGGTTCTGAGAAAGAACTTCTTCAACAACAGGCATCAGAGAATTTCTGCGTTTTGTACTTACGACCGCAGACACGGCAAATGCAAGTCCCATTGCGCCGAAACCGCACAGTGCATTCACAATCTCGTTGAATGAAAAAAAATGTTTCGCCGCAACATAGCCCAACGGAAACACGATAAGCGGCAAAGCAAAAACCAAAACTGTGCTGAAAACAGTTTTTCCGGGAGACATATAGAGTCTCACTTTGTCATTTTCGGAAAGCTTGATACCGTCCGGATTCAACGCAGAAAAAGTATTTTCTTTCTTTCTTGAGCAGAACATACTGACTTTGCACCCACGACATGCCTGTGTGTCACAACCTACGATAATACTTCCGTCAGGATTGATTTTTCTGACATAGGATTCTGTATACATCAGGAAACCTCTTCTTTTACCGCAAGCGGTTCTACGGCAACATCTATTCTTACGGTCTCAACGGACAGTGCAAAACCGGTATCGTTGTCAAATTCACAGAGAAACCCCTGCATCTGCGGCGCAGTCCAGCTTTCCTTTGAACGGAACAACACCTGCGTACGCATTTTTTTTATCTCATTTTCAGGGTCAAAGCCTCCGACACTTCCGCAGACTGCGCCGCAACGTCCCGTATCGGAAATGTACGCAGTACCGCCGTGCAGAATGCAACCGTCCGCAGTGAGTGCTTTTGTGTGCGTTCCCACAACAGCACTTGCCTTACCGTCTAAAAGCCTGCCCATTGCACATTTTTCTGCCGTTGCCTGTGCATGGAACACATAAAACACAAACGGTGTATCGCCGTGAGCCTTTTCAACTATTGATTCGGACACAAGAAAAGGATTGTTAAGATGAGGATTCTGAAAACCCATCATACCGAGCATATTCACCACGCATACCCGTTTATCACCTACGGTGAAATGCCTGATTCCGCGTCCCGGTACTGACTCCGGATAATTTGCAGGTCTGAGTATTCTGTCCTTCTTTGCAATTCCCTCAACCATGTCTATTTTGAAAAAAGTTTTTTCTCCGAGCGTGAGGACATCAACACCCATATGAAAGAGTGTCTGTGCATGCTGAAACCCCAAACCGAAGCCTCCCGTTGCACCCTCTCCGTTTGCAATTACAAAGTCCACTTTGCGTTCTGTTCTGTATTTTTTCAGACCGTTTTTTATCACGCCTATACCGCAACGACCTGTTATCTCTCCGAGAAAAAGAACTTTCATATTGCTAATTTAACGTTGTTTCACTGCCTTTGCAATAGAAGTTCTTTGGTTATATACTTGTTTTGTGAAGATTTCGGTACATGTGTTTGCAATGCTTTTAGTCTCTGTACTGCTTTTTTCTGCAACAGGGTGCAGTTCCGGTTCGTCAAAAGGAATACCGGAAAGTGAAGACGAACTGCCGGACATGATTATGAACAATGCGGTTTACTCATTCGGAGACTCGGGAAGAAATCCGGTTGTGATGACTGCTGCCGAAATAAAAATATACAGGGGGCACAATCCCAGAACGCTTCTGTCGGATATTTCTTTTGTTCAGTACGGAGAAGATGAAACGGGAAAAACCGTTGAAGAACTTTCAGGTCACTGTGACAGTGCTACTGTTACGGATAAAAACACCAAGGCAAAACTCACCGGTAACGTATGGCTTACCAAAAGATCGGACAATTTCACGATAGACTGTTCCGTGCTCACGTGGAATGATGACAAACAGGAAATAAACTCTGACGGAAATGTTCACGTTCTGTATGAAGATTCAATGGAGATCAACGCAAAAGGATTCAATGCAAAACTTGATGAGAACATATATGAATTCGGTAAAATAGAGAACGGGAGGTTTACTGATGATGAAAATGAAAATTAAGACCGTCTGTACTGTTCTGTTTCTTCTGTTCTGTTTCCGGATTTACGCAGAAGACATAACGTTCAGCGGCGGATTCACCACGGTAAGTCTCAAAGACGGAAACCGTGAAGTGATTCTGTCCGGAGGCGCACAGGCAACAACCGATGATGTGAAACTCAATGCAAAAACTTTACGTCTGTATGGTGAAGATTACTGTTTTGTGGAATGTACGGGAGATGTGAAGGTTGTTGAAGAAAAAAGAAGCATCACAATGACCTGCCCTTCCCTTTTTTACAACCGTTCGGCGGATATGATCATTTCAGACGGATGGATTGAAATAGACGATACGGAACATGAGGTAAAACTGTCGGGAAGCTGGCTTGAATACAATATGGATACATCCGTGATGATACTGCAGATGCAGGCATCAGTTCAGAAAAACACGGACAGCGGACTTATGACATGTTCTGCGGACAGCATAGAGTTCAACAATGATGAGCAGACAGTTATTCTGAAAGGAAGTGCAAAAGTTGTCTGGGGTGACGACAACTACAATGCGGCAATGATAGTAGTTGACCTTGACACGGAAGACGTTGCACTTCACGGTTCTGTCTCAGGAGAAGTAAATGGCTGATATTCTTAGCATACAACACCTGAAAAAAATCTACGGAAAACGTGAAGTAGTAAAGGATATTTCTTTCTCAATGGAAAGCGGACAGATAATAGGTCTGCTCGGTCCCAACGGAGCAGGAAAAACAACAACGTTTTACATGATTGTAGGTTTCATCCAAAACAACGGCGGTAAAATACTGATAAACGGTGAAGATGTTACAAATCTTCCTATGTTCAAGCGGGCAAGAATGGGTCTTTCCTATCTGCCTCAGGAACCTTCCGTATTCAGAAAACTCACAGTAAGGGAGAATATCAAACTTGTTGCAGAAACACGTGATGATCTTTCACTCGTACAGAAGGAACTGCTGACGGACAGTCTTCTTGAATCTTTCGGGCTTACAAGACTTGCTTCACAGTACGGTTACACCCTTAGCGGAGGAGAACGCAGACGAACCGAAATTGCGCGTTCACTTGCAACAAGTCCGAAATTTCTTCTGCTTGATGAACCCTTTGCGGGGATAGACCCCAAGGCAATATTTGAAATCAAAAAGATTGTCCGACAGCTTGCAGATTCCGGAATAGGCATCCTTCTTACCGACCACAATGTCCGTGACACTCTTTCAATCACAACGTGTGCACACATAATAAGCGGGGGAATGATTCTTGTTTCAGGTAACCGTGATGACCTTCTGAAAAATGAAATTGCCAGAGATATTTACTTCGGTGATTCTTTTGAGGAAAGTTGATGGAAATCAGTCTTAACACTTCACTTAAACAGGAACAGCAGCTTTCACCTCAGATGATTCAGTCTCTTGCACTTTTGAACCTGCCGGTGACTGAACTCAGGTCTTATATTCAGAAAGAAATTGAAGAAAATCCCGCACTTGAAATTCCTGAAAGTGATTTGACGGAATATCCGGAGCAGTCTTTTCTTTCTTATGGTGATGATGAAGACAGACAAAGTGTGATAGAGAACACAGGGATGATGCAGGAAACTCTGTCTGAACATCTGCTGAAACAGCTGGGTGAATGTAATACAACTGAATCACTAAAAGAAGCAGCAAAAATGCTCATAGGCAATCTTGATGCCAACGGCTTTTTCATTGTTCCGTTACAGACCCTTTTTGAAAAAACATACTTTTCAAAGAAAGACATAAATGCTGCGCTTGAAACGGTTCAGTCGTTTGATCCCTGCGGAATCTGCGTAGAGAATTTCCGTGAATCACTGATACTTCAGGCAAAGTATTCTTCAATGGCAGAAAGTGATTTGAAAATTTTTTCAAATATTGTGAATCTGTATCTTGAAAAGGTAAATGCAGGAAAATATAAGGAAGTGGCAAATGCACTTCACATATCGTGTGAAGATGTTGAAACGTTTGTTTCAATATTAAAATCCTTCACCCCGTATCCCGGAAGCACATTTGACAATCAGATGCAGCCGTATGCAGTTCCGGAGTTTTCAATTCATGTGAAAAACAAAGAACTCACGGTGGAGATGAGCAGAGCAAATCTGCCTGATCTTGTGTTGTCGGAATCATTCAGGGAATTTACGGATTCGGTATCGGATTCAAAAGAAACCGCTCTTTACGTAAACAACAGTATAAAAAGAGCAAAAACCCTTATTTCACAGGTTCAGATGCGCTACAGAACAATGTACAGTGCCGCCATTGCCCTTTCCGAGTTACAGAAAGATTTCTTTTTTGAAGGTCCTGAACAGCTTAAGGTTCTGACGCTTAAGCAGCTTGCAGATAAAATAGGCGTTCATGAAAGTACGGTAAGCCGCCTTGCACAGTCAAAGTGGATTGACACGGATTGGGGTCTCTTTCAGATGAAATACTTTTTTTCATTGGTAGTGTCCGCAGAAAACGGTAATCCCGCCGTTTCCAGAAACGCCGTAAAGAGTCTGATCGGCGATATTCTGAAAAGCAATCCGAAACTCTCGGATCAGAAAATTTCGGATCTGTTACTTGAAAAAGGCATTCGCTGTGCAAGACGCACGGTAAACAAGTACCGTGAAGAACTCAGAACAACAGGCAAATAACTTTCACTTACCTGTCTGTAATCTGAAACGTGATATCTGTGAAGTTTTACTGAATATCTTTTCAAACCGGCGGATTTCACCCTCTGTCATTGAACATCGTGCAAACATATCCGACAGATATTCAGCAGTGAAATTTTTTTCATTTTCAACCTTGAAATATCCTATCTGTTCAAGGGCTTCAACACATTTTTCCGATGCGGCACGGCACCTGTCCTGCGATACGGCATTACCCCCTGACGGATACCTCTTCAATTTCTGAAACAACTCGTATGAAATTATCTGTACCGCCTGTGAAAGATTCAGAGAAGGAAAAACTTCACTTGTAGGAATTGTTACAACCATTGAACACAAGTGAACCTGTTCATCCGTAAGACCGCTTGATTCACAACCGAAAACGATTGATACTCTTCCTTCCCTCAACCCGTTTATCTTCTGCGCAAGCTCGGCAGGAGTCACAGATGACAGTTTTCTGTCCTTACCTCTGCGCCTTGTTGCCGCAACTGAAAGAATACATCCCTCAAGTGCTTCTGACAGAGATGAAAACTCACGTCTGTTTTCATAGAGGTCAAATGCATGCAGAGCAAGAGTCTTTACTCTGTTTTCATCGTATGTCCGGTTCGTCACAAGTGTAAGACGGCTTAACCCCATGGTTTTCATTGCACGGCAGGCAGAACCTATATTTGCACCGTCCTGAGTATCAACAAGTATTATTTCTACCCGGTCAAGATCAGTTTCCATTTCACCTAAAACGCCCAGTTGCCGTTTCTGAAAATTTTTACCGTTCTTCCGTCTTCACAGACTGCATCAATATTCATGTCTTCACTTCCTATCATAAAATCCACATGAATCATTGAGTCATTCACCCCGAGCTTTCTGCACTGCTCCAAAGTCATATTTTCATACCCCTCTATGCAATCCGCAAACCCGGTTCCCAAGGCAAGGTGACAGGCGGCATTTTCATCAAATAAAGTATTGAAGAAAAGAAGATTACTGTTCCGTATCGGGCTGTCATACGGTACCAAGGCACATTCACCGAGATAGGACGCCCCTTCATCCATCGTAATCATACGGTCAAGAAGATCTTTACTCACAGAAGCATCCCATTCAACAGCCTTTCCTCTTTCAAACCGTATCCGGAAGTTTTCAATCAACTGCCCCTGCCAACTCAAGGGTTTGGTGGCATAAACAATGCCTTCCGCTTCACCCTTCATGGGTGTTGTGAAGCACTCTTCTGACGGAATATTCGGATTGAACTCTATACCCTGAAGACTTTTTTCACTTGCTCCGCTGAACCGGCCGAGAGGAATCATACCGACAGTAAAATCAGTTCCGTTTCCTGAAGTATAGTGAAGTTTTCTTATTTTCAAATTATTCAGATAGTCACATCTGCTGTGAATTTCTCTATTATGCTCCTGCCATGCCTTCACCGGATCATCATCAACACGACTCACTGACAGGATTGCCTGCCACAGTTTTTCAACTGCCTGATTATCAGACATATTCGGAAAAAGCTTTTTTGCCCACTCAACTCCGGGAACAGCAGCAATACACCACTGATCTTTATTTTCCCACATATCCCTGTATTTCTTGGCAACAGTATAGCGCATCTGCCTTGCAGATGCA
>JAKSPF010000160.1 GCA_024405065.1 Sphaerochaetaceae bacterium
TTTAGCGAATTGAAGAAACCCACAGGCTGAGCCTGTGGTGCAGCAAGAGGTTATACCAGGAACCCAAAAAAGAAAACTCCAATGGTAGAATAGCCATATGCGACCTGGAAAATTGCATAGAGCTAGATCTAGCAAAGGAGTAGAAGATGGAAGAAAGTATAGCACATACCAAATGGGATTGTGTCTACCATGTTGTTTTCATACCGAAGTACAGGAGGAAGATCCTGTATGGTGAGAACAGGGAGAGACTGATGACAATCATCAAGTCGATTCTCAATAACATGGAGATAGATATAGTGGAGGGAGCGATGTGCCGGGACCACGTCCACCTGAGCCTCAGGATACCACCGAAGTATGCGGTGTCGAAGGTGATGGGGACTCTGAAAGGCAAGAGCTCCATCCAGCTGTTCAACAATTACCCTGAGCTCAGGAGAGTGACGGGTAGGGATCGGACGCTGTGGGCGCGGGGATATTTCGTCAGTACGGTCGGTTTGAACGAAGAAGTCATCAGGAAATATATCCGCGACCAGGAGAATTCAAGTCAGTTCGTAGACTGAGCGAAGGGAATTGTGCCGCCATCGGCGGCTGCAAGTAGTATGCTGACCAGGTCGCGGCTTTAGCCGCAAGAGTGGCAGTCCCCCTTATAGGGGAACCTAAGCCACCGGCTGAGCCGGTGGTAATTTACTTATTAGTTATTGAACACAATTCCCGTTGCGGTTCTGATCTCCTCAACGTTGTATTCAAGAACTGAACCGTCTGAAGCAAGAATGTCATATTCATATTTGGCATTGTTTGCAATAAAATCAACTTCCCAGATTTTGATACCGTCATCATTGTCAATTTTGGCTTTTACGATTCTTACAGGCAAATTTGTAAGTCCTGCATGCTCCAAGGCAATTGATTTGGCATTTTCTTTGTTTATTTTCTTTGTCTGACCGAACCCGCCGTTGAAATACATGTTGGTGAGCTTTCCGGAGTACTGGTGAATTCCTCCGTTTGTTGCCAGTATTTCATATTCATAAATCTGACCGTTTGCGATAAAATCAATTTCCCATACGGGAATTCCGTCATCAAAATCAGACTGTGTTTTTGTAATTGTCACATCTGAGTCTGAAGCTCCTGCATGAGCCAGTGCTATGTCAATGGCTTTATCAAGTGATACACCGCTATTACCTTGTATTGCAAACTCTCTGTTTGCTGCAAAAGCGGAAAGCAGAACCGAGACTGCAAGAAGAACACATAACATTGTTTTTTTCATAAAATGCTCCTGATTGCACTAAAATACATGAAGTTTATGTGATAAGCAAGTGCCGGGGTAATTGTCGCAGAGTAGTGGATACACAGATAAAGTGAATATTTATGCATAAAACAATCCAAATTCATTCTTCATAAAGCTCAATTTTGCAATTCACTCTGAAAAATTAATAAATTTATGCAAAACCTGTTTACAAAACTCAAAACAGATGATAAAAGTAAGTATCTTTTTTGAGGAGGGTAGGTATGAATTCATTTATTCTGACATTCGGATGCTGTTCTCTCCATCGTGTTGTGCATCACGCCTGAGGGCGTGTGTGTTTTCTATTTATTTTTCAGGACATATTGTAAAAATCGTGTTGTAAAAATCGGAGAAAAGCTTTCAAGGTTTCCCGTGTGGTTTTGGAAGTTTTCCCAAAAAAATCAAATTAAAAACAGGGACGGGTCTGTGCTCGTCCGTATCGGAGGATTATATGAAAAAGACATTGTTGACATTTCTTGTTGTTGCGGTTGCAGTTTGTGCGGTCTTTGCCGGCGGAAAAAAAGAGACTGCTGAATTATCGGATAAAGATTATGTGTGTCAGAAGGGCAAACTGATTGTGGGAATCACGGATTTTGAGCCGATGGATTACAAATCAGGAAATGACTGGGTCGGTTTTGATGCCGATATGGCTAAGGCGTTTGCAAAGGAACTCGGAGTTGAATGTGAGTTTATTGAAATAAACTGGGATTCAAAAGAAATGGAACTTGATAATAAAACCATTGACTGTGTGTGGAACGGTATGACTCTTACAGACGGTGTAAAAGCAGCAATGGAGACATCCAATGCATACTGCAACAATGCTCAGATTATTGTTGTGAAGAAAGATATTGCTTCATCCGTCAAGTCTGCCGCCGATGCAAAGAAACTTGCATTTGCCGTTGAGGGCGGAAGTTCCGGAATGGAAGCCGCACAGGAAAACGGTTACAGCTTCATTGAGCTTGAGACTCAGGCGGCTGCGGTGATGGAAGTTGCAGCCGGAACTTCACAGGCATGTATAATTGACTCACTTATGGCTGCTGCTATGGTGGGGCCGGGTACATCCTATCCCAATCTTACCTATACCGTAGGTCTTACGGAAGAGCAGTACGGTGTGGGTTTCAGAAAAGGTTCAAACCTTGCGGCAGAGCTCAATGCATTTTTCAAAAAGTCCTATGCAGACGGTTCAATGATGGAAATTGCAAAGAAGTACGGAACTCAGGCTTCCGTTATTGCACAGTGATTTGAAGGGGTGATTTTCTGATGTTCCGTAAGGTATTGCTTGAACTTACAACAGGTTCTCTCAAGACACTTGAAATCTTCTTTCTGACGTTGATCGGTGCTCTTCCTCTGGGACTTGTGATTGCCTTCGGATCAATGAGCAGGTTCAAACCTCTGAAATCTGCGGTAAAGTTCATAGTCTGGATTGTGAGGGGTACGCCCCTCATGCTCCAGCTTATTGTGATTTACTACGGTCCCGGACTTTTGTTCGGAAGTAATATCTGGGGGATGGGAACAGGCGGCAGATTTACTGCTGTGATGGTTGCTTTTATTATCAACTATTCGTGTTACTTTTCGGAAATTTACCGCGGGGGAATTGAGAGCATACCTAAAGGACAGT
>JAKSPF010000161.1 GCA_024405065.1 Sphaerochaetaceae bacterium
TTCCGCCGAGCCAGCGATTGTTTACAAAAGGCATTCCGCATCTTGTTGCTTCTGATTCTATTGTCTGCTGTGCCTGTTTTTTTGTTCCGACAAACAGAACGGTTTTGCCCATCTTTACCTGGGCTCTGACGGCTTCGTATGCTTCAACTATGCACGCCGTTGTTTTGGAAAGGTCAATGATATGAATCCCGTTTCTTTCCGAATAGATGAACTGTTTCATCTTGGGATTCCATCTTTTGGTCTGATGACCGAAATGAACGCCTGCTTCAAGCAGACTTTTCATTGTTACTACTGCCATAAAATGACTCCTTGCATTGAACCGGTTTTGCAACCGGCAACTGACAGTCTCCGACTGTCTCCGACACTATATCTCTCCGTACGGAGGAAATTTTGTCCCGATCAAACCGGAACAACAGCCTGCATTATGTCAGAAAGACTCCGATTTTGCAAGCCAGAGTTCTTCCGCTTCTTCTTTTTCTCTGATGAGTGATTCACGTTTTCCCGTGAGTTCCGTTATTCGTTTTGCATCTGAGTAATTTTCCGGCAGATTTATCTGTTCATCAGTTTCTGCAATCTTTTTTTCAAGCTCTTTTATTTTGTTCTCAATGTCGTAAATTTCACGTTTAAGTTTGTTTTGCCTGTTACGTTCACGATTTTGTTTTGCACGGTCATTTCCGGTATCGGTACAGAACCCTTCCGCATTTTTTTGCACGTTTGACTGTTGTGCCTGTCCTTCAATTCCGAGCCTCTGATTCATTTTCCATTCAAAATAATCATAGTCCCCGTTGAAGAATTCAGGTTTATTTTCGGAAAGATAAAGTATTCTGTCTGCAAGTGCACGGATGAAGTAAGCATCATGACTGACAAAAATAATTGTTCCTTTGTATTTTTTCAGTGCTTCAAGAAGCATATCCTTTGCATTTATGTCAAGGTGATTTGTCGGTTCGTCAAGAATCAGAAGAGATGCCGGTTGAAGCAATATTTTAAGCAGTGCGAGCCGGGACCGTTCCCCGCCTGACAGAACGCTTGTTTTTTTGTATATGTCGTCGCCTGAAAACAGGAATGAACCGAGTGCGTTTCTCATCTGACTTTCCGAACCGTATTTTTCAACCTGAGACAGAACGGTTCCTTCCATATCAAGACTGTCCGCAGTATCCTGAGAGTAGTAACCGGTAACAACTCCGGAACCTAATCTTGCAATTCCTTCAAAATCACTGTCATGTTCTGCAATGATTCTCAACAGTGTGGATTTTCCCGCACCGTTGTGACCCGTCACCGCAAGGTGCTGTCCCTTGGGTACAAGCATACTGAAATCTCTGAAAATTACGTTATTGCCGTATTTCTTACAAAGATTTTCAACAATTACCACATCATTAGGGCTGTGAGGCGGCTCAGGAAAAGTGAATGACAGGGTTTTAAGATGCTGAGGAATAACGACAGGATGAATTTTTTCAAGCATTTTTACGCGGCTTTGAACTTGTTTTGCCTTTGTTGCCTTGTACCTGAATTTTTCAATGAATTGCTCGGTTTTTTCTATTTCTTCCCGTTGTTTCCTGAATGCATTTTCCAGTTGCTGTATCTCAAGTCTTCTTTGGTTTTCATAAAAAGAGTAATTGCCGTTGTATCTTGAAATGTGCGAACCGGACAGTTCGTATACCTCATTTACCGTATCGTCCAGAAATCCTTTGTCATGACAGACAAGAAGAAGACTGCCTCTGAATTTCCGCAAGTAACTTTTCAGCCACGTCCGTGCCTCAATATCAAGATAGTTTGTGGGTTCATCAAGCATCATCAGATCCGGTTCTTCTGCAAGAATTTTTGCAAGAGCAATACGCATCTGAAAGCCGCCTGAAAACTCACAGCACCGGCGTTTCATATCGGAAACAGACAGTCCGAGTCCTTTTGCAATCTCCGTTATGATTGCCTCTCTCATGTAATAGCGGCTGTTCAGTATCTGTTCCTGTAAGTCATTCAGCTCGGTGATGAGCACAGAATCGGAACTGTTCTGAAGAAGTTCACCTATTTCACGTTGCCTTTCAAGATTGTCCGTGAAGCGGTTGAAAGCTCCTTCTATTTCCTCGTAGACAGTGTTGTTTTTCAGTATAATATCACTTTGCGGAAGATAGGATACTCTCATACCGCGCGTGCAGGTAATACTTCCGCTGTCTGCAGGAATAAGACCTGCAAGAATTTTCATAAGGGTTGTTTTTCCTTCTCCGTTTCCGCCTGCAAGCGCAGTTCTGGCCTGAGAGGAAATCACAAAACTTATGTTGTCAAGAAGTGTTCTGTCTCCGAATGACAGACAGACGGAATTTGCCTGAAGAATTCCCATGTCACTTCCACCCGCGTCCCATGCTTCCCAAAAGATCGTATTTGCTGCGTTCATCTTTCTTTTCTGCAATCTTAAGCTTGAAGGTTGCAATTACAGCCATCCACACCATTGATGTAAAAGCCTGTACAAGTGACAGAATGAAGGCAAACCGCACTGTCGTAGCGTCTGAGGATGCAAGTACTATGACAAAAAGGCATACACCGGAAGATATTGACAAAAAGGTGCTGAGAAGAAGCGGAAAAAACCAAAATAATCCGCCGTTTCGTGACAGAGTGAATTTCACACACAGGCCCAAAGCCGAAAAACATGTAATAAGTGAAATTACTGCCGGTACATATCTTATCATTTTCTACACAAACCTTTCAGGGTATGATAGCATGTAGTATGCTTTGAGGGAATATCATGGGTGAATTCAAAAATGTACTTTCTTATGAGGATATGACATCAAGGAAAAGAACGAGGGAGGGAAAGGATTTCCGTTCTCCGTTTTTCAGAGATACCACGGCAATTCTTCACAGTACTCCGTTTCGCAGATTAAA
>JAKSPF010000162.1 GCA_024405065.1 Sphaerochaetaceae bacterium
GCTATTGTCGAGGATGGTTTTTTTCTCGGAAGTCCAAATTCATTCTTCACTTTGCTTAATTTTGCAATTGTCTCTTTACTTCTTCTTGTGCCTCATAAGTCTGAGTCTTTTCTTTCTCTTATGAGTTGCAATCTTATGCTTTTTTCTTTTTCTTCCACAAGGCACTGCAGAACTCCTTATTGCCTGTCGGAACAGGCGATTTTGTAATTACGGGGCATATTATCGGAATTTTGTGCCGTCTTGGTCAATAGACTTGATGTAAGAACACGGTCAAAATTGTCTGAAAATGCCTTGATGTTTGATGAACCGGTTGTCTTTGACTGTTTTTCAAACACTCCGCACAGGCGGAGTTGTGAGTTTATGTCTCTGTCAAACAGTCTGGAACTTATGTTTTCAAGTGTGAACTGACCGCCGCGGTCATCTATCACGGCGCAGCCTTTTTCAAGCAATCTGGATGCAAGAGGAATGTCATGGGTGATACACAGATCTCCCGGTGAAGAATTCTGAACAACATAGTTGTCCGCACTGTCTGTACCGGACGGTACCGTAACCAGTTTTATTGCAGACCTGTCGGTTTTACTTCCTGTCTTCACCCTTATTGAATGAGTATCCTCGGCAATGAAGCTTGCAACATCCTTCAGGATTCTGTCGGCAACAAAGCACGCCGGACAACCGGTGCGTACGGCAGCCCTCAGGATAACCGCCCTCATGGCAACAGGAACAGAATCGGCATCAACCCAGATTGTCATTCAACTCTCGTGTTCAAGCTGCAAAGTTCTTGTTGTACCGTCACATACCTCAGACGGACCGAAGTACTGTATCGCCCCGGGATAGGTGAAGCAGGTTTCCTTTGCCCACTCTTCACGCTTTGAAACAAAGTATCTGAACGGTTTGCCGTCAAGCTCAACGTAAGCCTTTTTAATTACAGGCTTCTTTTCACCGTGACGCTGTTCCATATTCATCATCATTGTAATAGGTATTCCGCCCGCCTCCCACTTGTCCGCAGACTTTGAGAGATTAGTGATGCTTGACAGATAACCTGAAAAACCGGCGGAAAGAAGCATGAATGCATTGAATCCGAGACTGTAGCAGTAGTCTGCATCAAAATTACTTGGAAAAGCACAGCGTCCCTCGTAACCGAAGAAGTGCGTCTGTGTTCCGAACTTGCCGTTGTACTTACCGGCTTTCTTCATCTGTGCAAGACGTTTCTTCACCGTTTCAACAAGAAGTTTCTCGGTTTCAATCAGACTCACCTGAACGTTTCCGTGAGGATCCCTGTCAAGAAGAAGCTGTGCTTCTATTGACTCGGGAAGTGAATTGAAGACCTTTTTTGAGGACGATGTAAGCATACTCTCAATGTAGGCAATCTTTGACGCAGTTGTTGCAAGAGCGTTGAATTCGGCTTCATTTGAAGCAATAAGATCGTTTATTTCGGAAATAAGAACCTTGATTGACGGAATGAACTCAATAAGTCCCTCCGGAACAAGACACACCCCGAAATTGTTCCCTTCTGACGCACGCTTTGCAATCACATCTGCAATGTACCTTGTAATATCATCAACGCTCCGGTTTTCCGCTTCAATCTCTTCACCGATTATGCACACGTTTGGCTGACACTGAATTGCGCACTCCAACGCAATGTGTGAAGCGCTCCTTCCCATAAGCCTTATGAAGTGCCAGTACTTCCTTGCACTGTTTGCGTCACGCTCAATATTTCCTATAAGCTCACTGTAAGTTTTACATGCCGTATCAAAACCGAATGAGGCTTCAATGCTCTCGTTTTTAAGATCACCGTCAATGGTTTTGGGACAGCCCACCACACAGATATCTTCACCCTTTGCCTTGAAATACTCGGCAAGAACTGCGGCATTGGTATTGGAATCATCACCGCCTATTATCACCACAGCACCTATGTCATGCCTGTGACACACCTCCGTGCAAACGGCAAACTGCTGTTCGGTTTCAAGTTTTGTCCTGCCGCTCTGAATCATGTCAAACCCGCCGGTATTGCGGTATTCGTCAATGATTTTGTCGTCTAAAACAACATATCTGTCTTCAAGAATGCCGCTCGGACCACCTAAAAAACCGTACAGGGTATTCTGTGAATTTGCCTTCTTCATAGCATCATACAAACCGCAGATTACATTGTGACCGCCGGGCGCCTGACCGCCGGAAAGAATCACTCCTATGTTCACCTTTCTCCCCACATCTGCGTTTTTCCCTTTCTTAAAAGTAACTTCGGGAAGACCGTAGGTGTTGGGAAACAGCTTTTTCAAATCATCCTCATCCGCTTTTGCCCTTGTGGCTTTTCCCTTTTCTGCAACAATCCCGTCAATATTGCCTCTGAGAATCTCAGGAAGCTTTGGACTGTAACCGTACCTTGCAATCTGAAGTGCTGACTTTTCCATTATCAAATCTCCGATGAGGAACTTTCAAAACTCCTTCATAAATCTTGAATTTGCCTTTGCGGTCAAAAACGTGTTTTTTGATAACTTCATAATACACAAAGTATTACATCAGTTACAAAAAACAGTTTTTTCCTCACAAATCCAAACTCAATCCTCACAAAGCATAGTTTTGAAAGTTCCTCCGATAAAATCAAAAAAGAACAATACCGTTCTCTGCGGCAACCCTGCCGTCTTCTTCAGGCCAGACCGAAGCCTGAACCTCTCCTATATGGGCCTTATGCAAAAGCAGCATACATATCCTGCTCTGCCCTATTCCGCCGCCTATTGTCTGCGGATACTCTCCGTTGAGAAGTCTTCTGTGCCAGTAAAGATTCTGTCTCTCCGTCTTTCCGGATGCCTCAAGTTGTTTAAGAAGAATCTCCCTGTTCACCCTTATTCCCATTG
>JAKSPF010000163.1 GCA_024405065.1 Sphaerochaetaceae bacterium
TGTCTAAAGTAATCGTAACTATCTTTATTGGCGTTTGATATTATCACAATTTGCTATTGTAAAACAACATAATATTTCTTTGAAAATATCACTTTGTTTAGTCAAAGTTATCACATGACTATCAGGGAACAGGAATTGCAGGTATGTAAAAAACTCAAGACTTTGAGAGAAGAGAAAAAACTGTCTCAACTTGAACTGTCAATGGCATCGGATGTTTCACAGAATATGATTGCCTACATTGAGAACGGCAAGAGAACTCCCACTCTTGCAACACTCCTCAAACTGTGTAGCGCTTTGAATATCAATCCTTCGGTTCTGTTTGAGGACTCGGATGAGCAAATCGGAAAAATCAAAAAGCTGTTGCACGAGTACATAGACCGGTTCGTGCGGTGAAGTCAGCAGTCGGTGTAGCGTTTGATGGCTTCGGCACGTTTGATTTTTGCAGAGCTGGTGGTTTCAAGAGCCTTGTCAATCACGGTGAGTTTTGTTATTTTCTTGTATGAAATCAGGTTGCTGTTAACTTCATCAACAATATGTGAAATTTCTCTTTCAATCTCCGCGGAATTTCCCGAACACTTTTCAATAAGAGACTCAGAAGGCAGAGCAAGAAGCCGCACACCTTCATTTTTAAGTACCGGATCTTCTATGTAAGGTATGATACAAACCTGAGCAAGTTCATCGTACAGCTGGAAACAGTCCTCAATTTCCTCCGGAAAAACGTTTTTTCCTCCCTCGGTGACAATCACATTCTTCCTTCTTCCTGAAAGATAAAGATACCCGTGCTCGTCAATGTGCCCCACATCTCCCGTGTTCAGCCAACCATCCTGATCAAGCACTTCTGAAGTTGCCTGCGGATTCTTGTAGTAGCCTTTCATCACACAGGAACCCTTTATGAAAATAAGACCGTTTCCTTCATCATCCGGTTCAACTATTTTCTGCTGATACGGTGATATTATCTGTCCTACGGATTCAAGGACAAAATTTTCAACGGGGTCAAGATGTGTAATGGGCGAGGTTTCCGTCATTCCGTATCCCTGCACAAAATCAATACCGAGCCTGTGAAACATACTTGCGGTAAACTCAGGAAGAGGACCTCCCCCTGATATGCAAAGCCTTGTATTTTCCAATGACATCTGTTTAAGCAGGGGCGCAAACATTTTCTTTCCCACGTTCAGGTGAAGGACATCTCTTAAAAAACCGGACAGATGAAGCAGAAAATTAACAGACCGATAAACTGCCGCTCCTCTCTTTTTAAGACCTTCCTGAAGAGATTTTGCCAATTTGTTGAAAAGAAGAGGTACTCCCAGAAATATGGTTATCTGCCCCTCTTTCAGATCCGAAAGCAACTGATTTACGGTAAGTTTCTTTCCGAATACAACCTGTGCACCTACGGACATCGGTTCAAAAAAGGCCGCCTGCATTGTGTATGCATGATGCAGAGGAAGGACTGCGTAATATACATCCCAGTAAAACGTATTGATGTTTGCCTGTGCCTGATAACAGCAACTTACAAGATTGTCGTGTGTAAGCATCACTCCCTTGGGAAGCCCTGTGGTACCGCTTGTAAAAAGAATTGCGGCTACATCACTACCCATAGGATTATAGGCAGAATCGGGCAGTTCCTCCTTCAGAGCAACATCTGAAATCAAAGGAAAACCCGTTTTATCCGAATCAAGACAGAGACATCCTTTTACGCCGTCTTTTACATAATCAAGTCTGTCACCGTCTCCTATGAAAAAATCAACATCACCGAAAGAAACAAATTTTTTCAGATCATCTCCGTGTATTGCATTATCAAGAGGAACAATCACCGCTCCTGCATACACAGCAGAAAAGAAACCTAATGCCCAGTTCACTGAATTTCTGCCTGAGAGACCTACGTGAGAATCCTTTGTCACTCCCTGACTTCTCAGATATCCGGCAACGGAAACAATCTTTTCCTCCGCTTCTCTGTAAGTCAAGGTCAACGGATCTTTTCCGAACTCGGTCCAGCACTTTCTGTCCGGATAACGTTTTGCTGTAATGTGAAACATCTCCTTGAGGTTCGGCCACTGTCCGTTGAAATCAACACCTCTGAACTCATCAAGAAAAGCCCAAGGCTTTGTTTCTCTTTTTCCCATTGCAGTCATCTCCAGTGTTGAATTCTAACTGCATAACGATACAATGACAATAGAAACGTCTGAAATTGATAGTTAATGTTCACTATTTTTTGACTATGCGCTTAACTATGCGTATTATCTGCAAACCACAAAGCTTAGAACCAATTGCAAAATTCCATTCATGAATTTTGCATTCGGCTCGCAATTTTTGAGGCGAACCATTGAAGCTCATCATCATAAACATCTGAAAGCCTTTTTCCGAGTTCTCTGAGAGAACACAGGCTTTTTTCAGAAGTATCGTCCATCTTCATGTTTTCCGTCATATAACCGTCAATCCTCACATAACGGACATCCGGCAGTTCATCCATTATAAAATCGGAAGCCCGCTTCTGTGAGCTTTGGTACATAGGAAGCAACTGATCCACCCAGTCAAGAAGTCCGGATCCGGCATCGGGTTGCATCCTGTGACGTCTTCCGGCCGTACCGATTGAAAGAATGTTGAAACGTTTGCAATCGGGATAAAGACGTCTTGCTTCCGCATAGGCAAACACACTCGGGTTATTGGCAATCACCCCGCCGTCAATGAAAATCTGACCGTCCTTTCTCAGAGGAGGAAAGTATGTGGGTGCAGCACTTGTTGCCCTACCCGCGTCTTTTACAGTCCAGTTCGGTGTTGAATAACTTGAAATAAGAAATTCGTGTCCGGTAAGAAGTTCATAGGAAACAACAAAAACAGGAGCATGTGC
>JAKSPF010000164.1 GCA_024405065.1 Sphaerochaetaceae bacterium
GCCTTTTTTCATTTCCGTATAAAAAATCCCTTTTTGCAGATTGTCTGTCACTTGAGGAGCGAAAACGCTTTATATCGGAAGGGGTGTCTGAAAGTTCGGTTTTGGAAATGTGCGGCAATCCTCAAAATGTGAGAAAACAGGCAGATGATGTGTGTGCCCGACTGTCAAAAGATACAGAAATGAAAATTATGTGGTACGGAGATTGCGGATTTCCTGATTTTGAAGGTATAGAACGTCATTTACCTTATATGCTGTTTTATTACGGTAAAAAACCGGAATCTGACAGAAGATATGTTTCAGTTGTAGGAACAAGAAGGGCTGATTATTACGGACATCAGGCGGCATTCCGTACCGGACTTGAAGCATCGGCAAACGGAATCAGTGTTGTCTCCGGTCTTGCAGAAGGATGCGATCAGGCAGCACTGATGGGTGCGCTTGAAGGAAAGACCCCGTGCTACGCAGTTTTAGGCTGTGGTTTGGATGTTGATTATCCCTCAATGAGCGTCCCTATAAAAAAACGTATCATTGCTGAAGGCGGTGCCGTAATATCAAGATTTGCCCCCGGGATGCCGCCTCTCAGACAAAATTTCCCCAACAGAAATGTAATTATTGCTGCAATGTCGGAGGTTACGGTGGTTGTTCAGGCTCCCGCCCGTTCAGGAGCGCTTCTGACGGCTGATTTTGCACTGCAGATGAATCGTGATGTGGCTGTTGTTCCGGAAGGACTTGGAACCAGGTGGTGTAGGGAAGGCACTCAGATGCTTTATGAAGAAGGTGCAAAAAATGCCGTAGGTATTGAGACTCTTTTTTATTGTAAAAAACCCGTGAGAGTTATGCCTTCCTGTGAATCAGCCTCTTCAATAAGATTCGGAGACGGTTTTTACATTCTCAAAACCCACTGAAAAATGTATAATGAACAAAGTGGAAAATGATGTTGAAAAAACAAATAACGGGATGATTGATTTCTTCCTTGAATATATGGTAAAGGTTCGCGGATGTTCGGAGAAAACCCGTGTATCCTACGCACATGATTTGAAGCGGCTTGCTGATTATCTTGACAAACACTCTCTTTATATCGGGGATATGGTTTTTGAAGATGCACGGAATTTTACTTCACAACTGTACGAACAGAATATCTGCGGAAATACGATAAACAGAATTTTGAGCGGATGCCGAAGTTTCTGTCGTTATCTGATGGAAGACGGAGTTCTTAAAACGCAACCGTTTGCCAGGGTAAGAGGAGTGAAACAGGGAAGACGCATACCTACAGTTCTTTCAGATAATGAAATAAACAGACTGCTTGATTTTCCGTACAACGATTACTCTTCTCTCATGGAAATAACTATGTTTAATCTGTTTTATTCAACAGGATGCAGACTTTCAGAACTTCTTGACATAAAAATGAAAGATGTTGATTTTGACGGAAGAAGAATTATCGTCACCGGAAAGGGAGACAAACAGAGATATGTGTTTCTTACAGAGAAAGCTTTAAAGATTTTGACAGAATATGTCGGAGAACGGGCGGTACTTTTGGAAAGTCTGAATAAATATTCGGATATTCTTCTTCTTAACAAAAAAGGAAACAGGTTGCCTAATTCTTCGGTACATATTATTTTTGACAGGTACAGTGATATTTTAGGGTTGTCAAAACGTTTTACTCCGCACGTTTTCAGACACACTTTTGCCACGCATCTGCTTGATAATGATGCTGACATAAGGATTGTTCAGGCGTTGCTCGGACATGAAAGCATAGGGACAACCCAGATATATACCCATGTAAGCGGTAAAAAACTGAAAAACGTATATGAGAATGCACATCCGCATTCGGGGAGAAACAGGGGAGTTTCAAAGGAACAACCATAATTGCCGTCAGGAAAGACGGACGTGTTGCCATTGCCGGTGACGGACAGGTTACAAACGGTGATACTGTGATGAAGGGCAATGCACACAAAGTGAGAAGACTTTACAACGATAAAATAATTATCGGTTTTGCAGGTGGAACAGCGGATGCTTTTACCCTGTTTGAACTTTTTGAAAAGAAATTATCCGGTTTTGGCGGCGATATTGCCCGCTCTGCTGTTGAACTTGCAAAGGAGTGGCGTCTTGACAAGAATCTGAGAAAGCTTGAGGCAATGATGCTTGCAAGTGACGGTAAGAAAATTTTTCTTATAACCGGTACCGGTGATGTTCTTGAACCCGAGTATGATGCCATAGGTATAGGAAGCGGTGGAAATTATGCATGTGCGGCTGCCCGTGCTTATCTTGATTGTGCGGAAAATCTGTCTGCAAAGGAGATTGCTCTTAAAGCTCTTGAAATTGCATCTTCAATTTGCATTTATACAGATAATCAGTTTCTTGTTGAGGAGGCATGAAATGGAAATTGAAAGTGAAAATAAGACTCTGGTTCCTACCGGAAAAAATATTGAAACAGCGAAGCTGAATCTTGATGATATGGTTCCTTCTCAGATTGTCGCCGAACTCAACAAGTACGTTATCGGACAGGAAAAAGCCAAAAGAACAATAGCCGTTGCCATAAGAAACAGAACGAGAAGAAGAAGGCTTCCTGACAGCATAAGAGATGAAGTTTATCCCAAGAACATTATCATGATAGGTCCCACAGGTGTTGGAAAAACGGAAATTGCCCGCAGAATTGCCCGCTTGTCAAATGCTCCTTTTGTAAAAGTTGAAGCAACTAAATACACAGAAGTCGGGTATGTGGGACGTGATGTTGAGTCCATGGTCAAAGATCTTATGGGCAGCGCTGTCCTTATGGTGAAGAGAGAACTTGCTGAAAAAAACAATGATAAGGTGAAGATGAACGTAGAGGAG
>JAKSPF010000165.1 GCA_024405065.1 Sphaerochaetaceae bacterium
TTGTTTATGTATTTTATTTTTTTGATTATTTTATGTATTTTTTCTATGTTTTTGATGTACAGCTGTTAATTCTTGAGCGCAGAGTTGAAATTGTTACAAGCAGTGCAGGCAGTGAAGACGGTCTGATTACCGAGCCTTACGGTATCTGAAACCGTCAAACTCAACTCCTACACACTCCAGTTGCAAAATATCACCGTGTACGGCAGAACCGTAAAGTTCGTCACCGGCTATGGGTAAACCGATATATGCAAGGTGTGCCCTTATCTGATGCCTGAACCCGCGGTAAATTTCGCATTCAACACCGTCTTCCGTCAGTTTTTTCATCCGGGTTTCATAGAGAACCGGGCTGTCTGCTCTTTTTGAATCAGTCTCGCACTTCACGATTCTGGAGTGCGGACCGTATGCCCTGAAGTATGTTTTCACCGTTTTTTTGTCAAAAAAAACATTATCGGTTACATGTGCAACGTATGTTTTCAGAAAAGCACCTTCATTCTGCAAAACCGAAACCTTATCATAAAAACTCTGTGAAAGTGCAAAAACAACCAATCCGCCGGTTGCAGTATCAAGACGATGAAGTGCACCTCCTTCCCAACTGTTTTTTCCGCAAACGGCAAGCACCTGAGGATATTGTTCCGACACACAATCCAAAAGAGTATTTCCGTCGTTCCGGCTTTTCAGAGGGACAGTGGGCATTCCGTGAGGTTTATCTGCAATCAGGAAGTCTGCAGATGCATACAGTATCAGACTCATAATTGACAGACTATCATTTACTAATACAAAAAACAAATGTTATCATTTGACCGTATATGAAAGTTTTACGTATCTTGCTGTGCATATCGGTTTTTCTTCTGTTTGTCTCATGTACCAACACTGCAACGGACATAATAACCGATACTGAAGAAGAAAGCGAAACGACTTTTCATACTGCCGTACAGGCACTAGTGGACAAAACATTTCTTAATTTCAACAAACAGGTTACGGCAACAAGCGATTTCATTCCCGAAGATTACAAAATTCTTGCCGATACCCGTAGAGAAATCGTGGGACTTGATGTTCTGCTCAAGCTGTGGAAATCTCATATATCTGCACTCATTGATTTACGGATCAACGATTTTCAACGATGGGTAAAAGGAGAAATTGACAAAATTGATTTTTCCGACTTCCGTGAACTTATTTCAGAAGGAGAACGCTCAATTTCAGAGCGGTTCATAAAACTGTATTCAGTGCAGATAAGGGAACAAATAGAATTATTGCTGCGTGAAGTTGATTTTGACAACTTTGAAGACTGCATAATACAGTACAATGCTTTCTGTAGAACTCACGGAAATGAGGGCGGACAGTTACAGCAGCAAGCTGATTTCAGAAAACTTTTCACGGATATCATTGAAAAATCATTCACTGAAAAACTCTCTGACGCAGAAGAATTTTACAGAACAACACCGGATCCTTACATGGAACCTGAAGTTGCACGTCTTTTCAATCTGGAGTAAATATGGAACTTTTTGACGGACAGAGAACCGATACCAAATCGCAACCGCTTGCATACAGAATGCGTCCCAGAACGCTTGACGAATACATAGGACAGGATCACATCATAGGACACGGAAGACTTCTCAGAAGATCCATTCAGGCAGATCAGTTGTCTTCTGTAATTTTTTACGGACCTCCGGGAACGGGTAAAACAACACTTGCAAGAGTAATTGCAAACACAACCAAAAGTCATTTTTCAAGTCTGAATGCCGTTCTTTCAGGCGTAAAAGAACTCAGAGATGAAATTGAAAGCGCAAAAAAACGTCTTGACCTGTATGGAATACGCACAATACTTTTTGTTGATGAGGTTCACAGGTGGAATAAAAGTCAGCAGGACGCACTTCTTCCGTGGGTAGAGAACGGAACATTCATCCTGATAGGTGCAACAACGGAAAATCCGTTTTTTGAAGTAAATGCAGCTCTTGTGAGCCGGTCACGCATATTTCAACTGAAACCGCTTACGGACAAAAACCTCAAAGACATTGCATTGCAGGCAATTCATGACAGAGAACGCGGTTACGGTGAATTGGAAGTTTCTTTTGAAAACAGCGCACTTGAACACCTTATTGATGTTGCAAACGGTGATGCAAGAAGCCTTCTGAATGCTCTTGCACTTGCTGTTGAGACAACTCCGCATGACGGTAAGAAGGTGTTTATTTCAAAGGAAACTGCAGAGGAAAGTATACAACGCAAAGCTGTTCTTTATGATAAAGAGGGTGACTATCATTTTGACGTGATAAGTGCTTTCATAAAATCTCTTCGCGGAAGCGACCCGGATGCCGCACTCTACTGGCTCGCAAAAATGGTTCATGCAGGGGAAGACCCGCGCTTCATTTTCAGGCGTATGATGATAAGCGCATGTGAAGATATAGGACTTGCAGACCCGAATGCCATTGTTGTTGTGCAATCTGATGCTCAGGCATTCAATATGATAGGAATGCCCGAGGGACGTTATCACCTCACACATGCCGCCCTGTATCTTGCAACCGCTCCGAAAAGCAACAGTGCAATGGGTTTCTTTGATGCTCTCAAAGTTGTCGAAAACGAAGCCGCTGCCACCGAAGTTCCCAATCATCTGCGTGATGCAAGCAGAGATTCAAAAGGTTTTTCACACGGCGAAGGATATATGTACCCGCATGCCTACCGTGATCATTGGGTTGCACAACAGTACCTTCCGGGAGAACTTCAGGGCAAACTCTTTTATCAGCCGGGCAAAATAGGCTATGAGGCTCCAATACATGCCATTGTTCAGCAAAGACCTGACGGTTCTTTATCTTTTATTACCAATAAAG
>JAKSPF010000166.1 GCA_024405065.1 Sphaerochaetaceae bacterium
CGGATACCGAAGAAGAAATTGTCGCAAAAGCAAAAGAAGGTAAGCTTCTTGTTGTACCCGGCAACATGATTAAACAAACGATAAAGTTGATTTCTCCGGATGAGGATGAAGATGATGATATTGATGTTTGGGTTCCATATTCTGCGCAAGACATAGAGGCCGAGTATCAGGACAATTTATTTTTCTTTTTTGCGATAGATAAAAAAGGAAATACATATTTCTCATATTCCGATTTTTCAAAATGGTGTGATGGGATTTGGAAAGACGGTCTTTCCGATGATAAGTTTAAACAGGCTGTTATTGTTGATTTTCAGGATGAAATTGATTCATATTCCGAGTTCAAAAATTCTGTACAAACAGGCGGAGCAACATCACGAGCTGCTGATGATCCGATAAAGGAACTTGAAAAGGCACTGTCAGGAATAACATACAGATATAAGATTTACCACGCAAATTACAACTATCCCGCATATAAGTTGTTTCTCTCTTCGGTAAGCACAGCTGACAAAGAATTGCTTGCAAAATATGAGTGGACTTATATAAAAAATGACAGTGGTAAAATTGCTGATTTGGTAAAAGGAAAGAGTGGAGATTACAATTACGGAAAGTTGAATGTAAGTACCAGAACAATCAGACTTTGGTGTATTCATAATACAAAAGACCATACTCACATGTATCTCATTAAAGATCAGCCTGATATGAATTTCAGCAACACTTACATAGGAACCGGTGACGGAAACAGCGCAATAGAGCAGATTATATCAAATACCGGTGGAGATTGGAGCTATTATGGTGGAAGTTGGTCCGGTTATACCGTGGCTAAGGGAAAAGAGTGGTATGGGGATTCTGCTTGGATACAGACAAGAGTTGTAAGAAAAGACGGCAGTCCATTGTCAGGTTCCATTGCTTTCAGCAATACATCTCCTGCAACAACTACTGTTACGCATAAGATTTCAAAGGGATTTTCAATACATCTTGATGCGGGAATAGGTGTTGAGATTGGAAAAGAGTCAAAAATAAAACCGGAATTAAAGGGAGGATTCAGCTTTTCAGACAGTGTTTCCTATGATGTTCCGGAAGTGTCTGTTTTCTACAAAAGTGATCCTACGTATGTCCGTTGGGAATACAACATAAGAGATGATTGGGATTGCAGCTTCAGTCCTTTCAGATATGCCGGTAGCAAGGTAAAGAGTCAGCCTTCCAATACATCTGTTTCCAATCTCAGACCTAATGAGAGCATATATATGATTACGGTGGTTGATTCTGTTGTAAAAAACGCAGGACTTGAACTGAAATGCGGTTCAAAACTGAAAAGAAAAGCATTTAAAGCGGGAGTTTCGTGTTGTATCGGTTATACAAGTGCAGAAGCTACAGCGTATGCAGATCTGCCTTATGACAAAGATCCTTCAAATTATGAAGGCGGTAAATTCCCATGGGAAGAGTGATGTAATATTACTGCAATTAAATTCGGGGGCGGTCATTGTGATCGCCCTTTTTAATAATGAGGTGGTCTGCGATCCGGTCTTGCTTCAACATCCATCTCCTGAACTTTTCTTGCAAGAAATTCGTTTTGTTTTTCCAGTTTGGTCACGGAACTTTGAAGTTGTGCAACAATGTCATTTAATTGTTGCATTTTGTCTTGCAGATAGACGATATCAGTTTCAATTTTTTCAAGATGTTGCATTTCAAACCTCTTTTGTTGCAAAATTGTTGCAGAAATACCTTGCAAGGAATATGATAGTGCAGGTTCGTCTTTGGAGCAACTTGTAAAAACGGAGGACAAATGAAAGGAGACAGAATTGCACAACTGGAACTTCTGCTGCGTTCGCACCCTGAAGGATTGAAAAAATCCGAAATAGCCAGATATCTTGGAGTTCACCGTTCAACTGCGGGGAGATACATTGAGGAGCTTTCACAGACAAGTAACGTGTATGAGGATAAAAACAGCGTCAGGATAAGGACAAAGGACAGTGACGAACCGTTTGCGTTGAGTGTTTATGAGAGTCTTGCCATGAATATGGGTGCGGAAATGCTCGCAAATAATTCACAGTTTCAGAATCCGCATCTTGCCTCGGGTCTGCGGAAGATTGCAACGGGAATGGAGTCCTATGCCCCTGAAATAGCAAAAAATATCGTTCATCTTGCAGATGAAATTGAATCAAAGTTTCAGGAACAGGAGAACGGGTACAGGTTCAGCAAAGTTCTTGATGTTCTTATTGATGCGTGGGTGACAGGCAGGATTGTAAGGATACGCCACGTTGAGAAAGAGAAAGAAGAGGAGACGGAACTTGCACCGTACTTCATCGGTTTTGTTGAAAATGAGGACGGCAGAAACCCCATTACCGTGACCGGCAGACTCAGACATACTGCAGAGATTGTTACGGTTGACATTTCGGCAATCCGAAGCGTTCTTCTTCTGGATGAAACGTATACCATTCCGGATAATTTGAAAGCCTTTGGAAATCAGAGCAAACCGGATTCCGTGACTGATATAATAGACACCATTCACCTTGTTCTTATGATCAGGGAAAAATCCGCACTTAACTCCTTCAGGAGACTTGCCCACAGTGAGTTCAGAATTTCTGATGTTACGGACGGAAAGTTCCGTTGTGAATTTGATGCCGAAAATTCAATAGAGCTTATTTTGAGGATTATTCAGTGTAATGATTCGGTTGAAGTGGTAGAGCCGCAGAAATTCAGAAAAAGATTTATAAGTATGCTCAGACAGATACTTTCAATTTACGGAACGATATGAAAGCAGTACGAAAGAATGTGACAATACCAAGCTATCTCAACAAAA
>JAKSPF010000167.1 GCA_024405065.1 Sphaerochaetaceae bacterium
AAAATTTCAAATTTTTTCTCAAATACCCGATTTTCCTGAAGAAAATCGCAAATTTCCGTGTCTATTATGTTTGAAAAGTGTACAGGTGATAGGACAACCTGTGCCTGTAAATTTTGTATATAATATAGAGCAGAAACCTGCTGAAATAGATGAGAGAAAAGGATTATTCAGATGAAATTTGTACATTTATCAGACTTGCATTTGGGAAAGCGCGTACATGAAGCCTCAATGGTTGAAGAGCAGAGGTACATTCTTGAAAAGATTACAGACATCATCGGGGAAGAAAAACCTGATGCCGTAGTAATTTCCGGAGATATCTATGATAAAGTTGTTCCTACAGAAGAAGCGGTAAAACTCTTTGATGAATTTCTTTTCAAACTGTCCGGAATGAATACGCAAACCATGATAATCAGCGGAAACCATGATTCTGCGGATCGCCTGTCTTATGCAAACAGACTCATAGCAAAATCCGGTATTCACATTGCAGGTGTTTACAACGGAAATGTAGTTCCCATTACGCTTAAAGACGGTTTTGGAGATGTAAATTTCTATCTTCTTCCTTTTGTAAAGGCATTTACGGTCAAGCACTGTTTCCCTGATGAAGAGGAAAACATCAGGACAACAGGAGATGCAGTCCGAGTTGCAATAAACCGCATGAACATTGATACAGCCAAACGAAATATACTTGTTGCACATCAGTTTGTAACCGGAGCAGACAGGTGTGATTCAGAAGAAATCTCAATAGGAGGAGCCGATAACATTGATGCTGAGGTTTTTGAATGTTTTGATTATGTTGCTCTCGGTCATATTCACGGTCCGCAGAATGTCAAAGGTTCTGAAAAGATAAGATACTGCGGTACACCTTTGAAATATTCATTTTCAGAGGTGAGGCATGAAAAATCCGTAAGTGTTGTTGAGATGTGTAAGAAAGGGGAGTTGAAAGTCAGAACCGTGCCTTTGGTACCGTTGCATGACATGAAGGAAATCAAAGGTACTTACGAGTATTTTATGAATAACCAAAACAAAGATTACAATACAGTAAAGGACGACTTTCTTCACATAATTCTCACTGATGAAGACGAAATTTTAAACGCAAAGCGATATCTGACTGAAAAATACTGTAATCTTTTGCTCTTGGACTATGACAACACAAGAACACGTAATTATCAGACAATAACAACTGACGATGCAGTCAGCACAAAGACTCCGCTTGAGTTGTTCGGCGAGTTATATGAAAAACAGAACGGTACATCAATGAATGAAGATCAAACAAAATATATGGAAAAACTGATAAAAGATATCTGGGAGGCAGGAGTATGAGACCAATAAAACTTACAATGTCGGCTTTTGGTCCTTACGCAAAAGAAACCACAATAGATTTTGATAAATTCGGCGGAAAAGGGCTTTACCTCATAACCGGAGCCACAGGAGCGGGAAAGACCATCATTTTTGATGCAATTACTTTTGCTCTTTACGGCACAGCAAGCGGAACTGACAGAAAATCGTCTTCATTGCGTTCGCCCTATGCAGATTTTACCACTGAAACATTTGTAGAATTTACTTTTGAGTACAAAGAAAAAAGGTACAAAGTCAGAAGAAATCCTGAGTATGAAAGAGAGAGAATAAGAGGGGACGGAACAACAAAAAAGAGTGCCGATGCTCTTTTGGAAGGTCCTGATTTTAATCCGATAAGTCAGAAAACAAAGGTTGATGCCAAACTTCAGGAAATACTCGGGATAGATAGAAATCAGTTTACAAAGATTGCCATGATTGCCCAGGGCGATTTCAAAGAACTTCTTAAGGACAACACCAAAGAGCGAATTGCAATCTTCAGAAAACTTTTCAAAACGGAAAATTTCAATAACCTGCAGGAAAAATTGAAAAGTGCAAGCATAGAGTTAAAAAACCGATATGAAGAAACGGAAAGAAGTATTTCACAGTATGTTGACGGGTTGTCATTGCCGGAAGACGTGTCAAAACCGGAAAATACCGGTAATTATGATGCTGTTATTGAAACAATCGGTACAATAATTGAGGATGATAAGAAAGCGGAAGAACACAATAACATTTTGAATGAGCAGAATGAGGAAGAATTACGGAAAGTCAACAACAATCTTACAGTAGCCAAAGTACAGGAAGAAAATAGGGCACTTTTGAAAAAAGCCGAAAGGGGATTATCTGAAACAAAACCTCACCTTGAAGAACTTGAGAAGCATCTTAAAGATAAACAGGCAAAAGGGACAGAAATAGACAAGCTCAAGGAAAGAAATAACACTTTAGAAAAATCAAAGCCTGATTATGATAAACTTGACAATATCAGAAAAGAATTTAATGCAACAGCAAAAGAGCTTCACAAAACTTCAGATTTGCTTGATGAAATCCAGCGGTCTTACGAAGAAATAAGCAGTACGATTGTCTCTGAAAAGCAGGAGTTGGAATTGTTGAGGGGTGTTGATGCTGAAAAACACAGACTTCTGGCTCAACAGGATTCGTTAAATAATGAAAAAGAGAATTTGGAAAGTCTTGAAAATGCACAGCAAAGTTATGCAGGATCCTGCCAAGATGCCGAAACGGCAAAAGAAAACTATCTGAAAGCAGGCGAACAGGCTGAAAAAGCCAGAGAAAAATATAACAGGCTTTACAGAGCATATCTTGATAATCAGGCAGGTATTCTCGCAGCAGATTTAAAAGAAGATATTCCTTGTCCTGTTTGCGGTTCTGTTCACCATCCTCATCTTGCATTACTCAAAGAGTGTTGTTCAAAGGATGAACTTGATTTTGCCGAAAAAGAAAA
>JAKSPF010000168.1 GCA_024405065.1 Sphaerochaetaceae bacterium
ATTCCATTCATGAATTCTGAACTTGCCTTTCCGGCTAAAAACACATTTTTGCTAATTTCATAATACACAAAGTATTACTCAATTATCAAAGAATGATTTTTATCTCGGAAATCTATGTTCATTCTTCACAAAGCTTAATTTTGCAATTGGCTCCTTACCTTCCGTTTTTCATATCTTTCCACGGGAAAAACAGACCTTTCAAAGATCGTGGACCTATGTTCTGTTTTTCTTCCTCAAGCATTTCCTCCACATTGACATCCTTTGTTCTTACACAATGTTCTCTTGCCCAATCATACCTCAAAAGCAAAAGTTTTACGGAATCCGCATGAGTCAGACATATAAACGAGATCCCCGGAAACAAAAAGAAACTCAACGCAGACAGCATAAAATCAAAAACCGTCTTCACGGAAACAAACAGTGAATAGAGCTTATTGTCCAGCACAAGCGCAAAGCATTTTTTCATCACTGTAAGCGGACCGTCATGTGTTATGTGACAAAGCGGAAGATAATACTGCATGGAGACAGTCAGAAAAAGCACAATCCAGAACAGCATTGTTCCGAGAAACACGCCGATGTAACTTTTACCGTGGAAGTAAAACGGTATTAAAATCATAATACATGCAGACAGAAACACCGAAACAAGATAAAACACAATAATGTGCATCACATGATTTTTCAGGGCTGCAATGAAGTTTCTGCCCCATGAATTTTTATATCGTGCCCAATCATACGCATTACCGCTCAATCCCATACAGAACGTACAGAATACAAACAGAAAAATCACGGTAAAGAAGAAAAATCCACCGATTTCTCCGTTGCCGAATCTTGAGGAAATAAACAGGTACAGGGCAACAAGCCCCATACAGACAGTATTCCAGACAAGCATCTGGAGTACGTTGTCCCACCCGTCAAAAAAACTTTTTTTAATCAAAAACTTTATCAAATCTTCGCTCCGGAGAAAAAAGGACTGCCGCAGAAAGATGCAACAGTCCTCAAACTTTTCCGACAATCAAGAGCCGATTGTGACAATCTACCCTCAAATTACCTTTATTTTATAGTCAGTTCCGTCTCGGCATCAAAGAACTTTGCCTTTGACATATCCGGTACAAGAGATACCTTGTCTCCAACCTTCACCCTTACCGCAGGGTTGATTATACCGGTTATCTGACAAGTCTTTGCATTCAGGAAAACATGAGTCTCCGCTCCGAGCGGTTCAACAACAGACAGAGTTCCGTTTACAGTTTCACCGTCAACGGCTTTTTCCGAATACTGCAAATCTTCAGGTCTGATACCCAAAACAACTTTTTTACCTTCATACTTCTTGAGAAGCTTTGCCTGAACATCGGAAAGTTTAAGCTTGAAACTGCCCTCATCAACAAATGTAACATCACCGTCCTTTTTGACAGTCACATCCATGAAGTTCATGGGTGGTGATCCGATAAATCCTGCAACAAATTTGTTCACAGGGTCATTATACAGATCCATCGGTCCGCCTATCTGCTGCACAACACCGAGCTTCATTACAACAATCTTGTCTGCCATTGTAAGAGCCTCAACCTGATCGTGAGTAACGTAAATCATAGTTGCCTGAAGCTGATTGTGAAGCTTTGAAATTTCCGCTCTCATCTGAACACGGAGTTTTGCATCAAGGTTTGACAACGGTTCATCAAAAAGGAATACCTTAGGCTCACGGACAATGGCTCGTCCGACTGCAACACGCTGTCTCTGTCCTCCGGTAAGGGCTTTGGGCTTTCTGTCAAGCAGTTCCTCTATTCCGAGAATCTTTGCTGCATTACGGACACGTTTGTCAATTTCTTCCTTTGAAAACTTACGAATCTTGAGTCCGAAAGCCATATTGTCGTAAACAGTCATGTGCGGGTACAGAGCATAGTTCTGGAACACCATTGCTATGTCCCTGTCTTTAGGCGGTACATCGTTGACCATCTTGTCATCAATGTAAAGTTCTCCGCTGGAAATATCTTCCAGACCGGCAACCATTCTGAGAGTAGTTGACTTACCGCAGCCGGAAGGACCTACAAGGACAACAAACTCCTTGTCCTTGATTTCAATGTTACAGTCCTTTACTGCCTGAACGCCGCCCTCATAGGTTTTGCAGATGTGTTTTAAAATTACTTCTGCCATGAATTACCTCCGGTGCGCACCGAATATCGGCGCAGAAACACCGTATCTATGGTAACATCCCAGTCTCCGGAATGAAAGCATTTTTTTCAGGGCGAACCGGGACGAACCGGCACAGCGTTGAAGTCTTGAAGTATGTAAGCCTCACTATTAAAATGAACGGCATGAAAGTTCTTTCCATTGAGGCAAGTACAAGCTCGGCAAGAGCAATGATTTATGACTCTGAAAAAGGTGTTCTGAGAACAAAAAGCGCAGCATACGGAAGCAAAATTGACCGTGGCGGCATTATGAACATAAACGGTGTATGTGACCTTGTGTTCACGCTTGCAAGAGAAATTACGGCAGATGAGAAAGACATAGAAGCGGTGGGAATCTGCGGAACGTGGCACAATATGTGTGTTTTCAACAGGGAAAATCACCCCGTCACAGACTTATACTCGTGGAATTACACCGGTTACGGGAAGATATGGGATCTGGTTCGCAAAGACAAAACACTGACAGATGAATTTTATACAAGAACCGGCTGTATGCCTCACACAACCTACTCCAGAACTGCAATTAAATACCTGAAGGACAACGGACTTGTTCTTGAAGACAAAAAGTTCGCAACCTTCCGAGGATA
>JAKSPF010000169.1 GCA_024405065.1 Sphaerochaetaceae bacterium
GAAGTAATTCAGGATTTTATGCCATGCTTTATCTTCATCAACTGAACCACGATGGCACTCGTCTACAATTATCAGGTCAAAGAAATCCGGGCTGAACTGTTTGTAAGCGTCAGTTTCATCATCATAATTTGTAAGCCCCTGATAAAGAGCCAGATAGATTTCATATGACTTATCAATATTTTTATGTTTGATAATATGGCACTTATCTTTGAAGTGTTTTAAAGCACCTTTTTTTGTGTGAGTAATAAGATTGTTTCTGTCTGCTAAATAAAGGATTCGTTTTTTACAGCCAAATTTCCATAGACGATAAATAATCTGAAACGCAGTATAGGTTTTACCGGTTCCGGTTGCCATTACTAAAAGAATACGATTCTGTCCGCGGGCAATAGCTTCTACAGTCCTGTTAATTGCGATTCGCTGATAGTAACGAGGAACACGACCATTTGAATCAAAAAAGTAAGGTGAAAGTGATGTTTCTTCTGCCTCTTTTGTTACAAGACCATTGTATTTTTTGTAACATTCCCAGAGTTCATCAGGGGTCGGAAAGTGGTCTAAATCTGCATTTTCCGTAACAGCAGATCCACAGTTTTTACGATATTGAATTACAAAGCCATCCCCATTACTGGAAATTGCAACAGGAATATCAAGAGTTCCTGCATATTCCAAAGCCTGCTGCATACCGGCCCCAACAGTATGATTGTTATCTTTTGCCTCAACAACAGCAACCGGAATATTTGGTTTATAATAGATGATTATATCGGCACGCCTTCGTTCGCCGCGTTTTGTTTTCTTTCCTTTCACAAAAATGCGACCAGCTGTAAAAGACACTTCTTCCTTAAGTTGAGTCTGTCTATTCCAACCGGACAGTTCAATTGCAGGGAGAATGTATTTTGTGATTACGTCTCGTTCGGACAAACCTTTCTTTTCATTCATATAAAAACCTAAAACACACTATTTTTATTGTATCATGGATTTTTATTATTATCGAGCCAATTGTAAAATTAAGCTTTGTGAAGTAAGGGTGTTTAAAAGTTCCCGTTATCTGAGATAAGTGAGGTTTGTTTCGGGGTTGAAATAGGGAAAATCCGGTTGTTGATTCTCTTCAGAGGCGACATCCTCCTCTTCTGTTTTTACGGATTCGGATTCTTCACCGTCAGTGTCTGTATAATTCACGTTGAACTCATAAAGTGAAGAACGTCCGTCAGAACAGAAAAACGTCACGGTCCACATTCCCTGCGGCAGAACAACACCGTCAGGCATTGTAATGTCTGCACTGCCATGATAGGTAAGACCGTCATATTCCACAGTTTCCGCATTAAGATTCCACACAAGCACTTTATCCGGACTTTCAACCTGCATCTGCGTTTTTTTACCCGGAATGTTTGAATCGGTATATACACTCAGTCCCATTGTACCGTCAGATGTGATATACGGTTGGGCAAGAAGTGAAGTCACAGCAAAATCTTCCCTTTTACATGAAAAAGCAAGCAAAATAAACAGAATAAGTATGAGTGTTTCACATATTTTTCTCATTAAGCAACGACACCACCGGATTTGCGTAGGATTTCATCACAACATCAAAGACTTCCCGATTAAGACCTTTGTACCTCTTGAGAAACGACTTTGAATTGAAATCCTCATATTTATCGGTAAATTCACTTTTTCCGAAAACATAGTCATAAGCAAAATAGTTTGAATCAAACAGTCTGTAACCCGTGTGAATCTGTCTGTCTATTTCACGTGTTGCGTCCAAAGCGTTTGAATATGTCGGCTCAAGCCGTTTACCTATGTGGATATGAACATTTCCCTTGTACATTCTGAGACCTCTTACAAGGTCAAGAATATCCTCGTATTTCTTCTTTTTGTAAACGTTGTAACAACCTTCTGCCGCAAGACGTTTTATTTCCTGTCTGCCCTTTGTAACTGCGCAGGGATCATACTGGTAACTTATTGCTACCGGAACAATAGGAACCTTTTTAAGAAAAGTCTGAAAATCAAGCCCCTCTTCTCTTGAGGCAAGATACAGCATTTTGGGAATGGCGGTACTTGTGTTGTCTATTCCGTCCTTTGAACGACCGCTTTTCTGTGCAACCCAGATTGATTTGTGTTTTTCAGTTACACAGTGAGTTATGTAAGAACTGAGGCGCATTGTTTCATTTCTGAGTTCGTTTGTTGAAGTAAGAGAACGGTGAAGCACCACCCCTCCGTTTGTTTTAAACAGGTCGGTTGCAAACTGATTTGCAAGAAGATTATCACCTATCACCATTTCACAGGGTTCTCTGTCGTTTCTGTAAAGAACGTAATCAAGAAGTGCTGCATCAAGCACTATATCGCGATGATTTGAAACAAAAACACAGGCAGCATCTTTCTCCACATTGCCGACACCGTCAAAAGACAACCGGTCAATACTTGATTTGATTATCAGCTCAAGAAAAAGATCACATGTTATTTTCTTCTGAAAATCCTCATAGCTGTGAACCTTTCCGAGAAGACTTCTGAGTCTTGCCTTTGTGTAAACAGATTTTATCGTATTAACCACCCTGCCGTGGCGGGAAACTATATCCATAAAGTTATCAAGGAGCTTGGGATATGCCCTGAGACGCTGCATTGCCTCTTCAAAGGCACGTCCTTCATAAGGCTGTATATCGTCATAATTGTAACTCTTTCCGCTCATGATACAGTGATATTATCACGCATACGTCTCTCAGTCCAATAGAGACCTGCTTCAGATGAAAAAAATCCGAAAAAAAATTCT
>JAKSPF010000017.1 GCA_024405065.1 Sphaerochaetaceae bacterium
AGCCGACGGATACACCGCTCAAAGACGACAAAACCTTTAAATCAACATCTCAATGAGGGATTTCAAGGTTTGGATTGTATCAAAATCGTACGACAAATATGCCCGGAACGAGACTCGAACTCACACACCGTTGCCGGAACTTGGACCTGAACCAAGCGCGTCTACCAATTCCGCCATCCGGGCTATCGGGCAAAATTTTAACTTTTTAGTGATGATATTGTCAATGACAAAACAGGGCACAACGTTATTGACTTGTGTTTCTATAAACAGTAACATTGCTGGTGTTGAAGAGGAATGTGCACGTTCTTCTGCAATAGAAAAATGCATTTTATGGCTACGAGTACCGGCTCGCCGCTATTTATGAAAAAGGGGAAAGTTATGGAAAGGTTCGGTAATTTGCCTGATTCAGAAGGTTTTTTCGGACAATATGGCGGAAGTTTTGTTGAACCTCAGTTAAGACGTGCTTTGGATGAGGTGGCGGAGGCATACAGTGAAGCTGTGAAGGATCCTTTGTTTATCAAGGAACTTGAAGAACTGCATACTCACTTTTCAGGCAGACCTACGCCTGTGTATTTTGCAAAAAGACTTTCAGAGGTTGTAGGCGGCAGTGAAATCTATTTCAAGAGGGAAGATCTCAACCATACGGGCAGTCATAAAATAAATCACAGTCTCGGTGAAGTTCTGCTTGCCAAAAGAATGGGTAAAAAGAAGGTTATTGCCGAGACCGGTGCGGGTCAGCATGGTGTTGCTCTTGCAACTGCTGCCGCTCTGACAGGACTTGACTGTGATATTTACATGGGTTCAATTGACGTCATGAAGGAAGCTCCTAATGTGAGCAGGATGAAAATACTCGGTGCACATGTGATTTCTGTTTCAGACGGAACTCAGACGCTGAACGATGCGGTTGATGCCGCTTTTGCTGCATATCTCAAGGATCCGGTGAATACTATGTATTGTATAGGTACGGTTGTGGGACCTATGCCGTTTCCCGCTATGGTAAGAGATTTCCAATCGGTGATAGGGCGAGAGGCAAGACAGCAGTTTCTTGATATGACAGGCACTTTACCCGATGCTGTTGTTGCGTGTGTGGGTGGAGGAAGCAACGCAATGGGCATTTTCAGCGGCTTTCTTGAGGATGATGATGTGAAGCTTTACGGTGTAGAACCTGCAGGAAAGGGGTTGAAAACCGGAAAACATGCTGCAACACTTACTTTGGGAAAGGTCGGTATTCTTCACGGTTTCAAGAGTTATGTGCTGATGGATGATGACGGTGAGGTGCTTCCTGTTTATTCCATAGCAAGCGGACTTGATTATCCGGGAGTGGGTCCTCAACATTCATTTCTTAAGGATATGGGACGTGTGGTTTACGGAACCTGTACGGACAGGCAGGCGGTTGAGGCTTTTTATGTTCTTTCAAGAATGGAGGGGATTATTCCGGCCTTGGAGTCAAGCCATGCAGTGTCTTATGCTGTGGAGCTGGCAAAAAGTGAAGGTAAGGGAAAAAAGGTTCTTGTAAACCTCTCCGGACGCGGTGATAAGGATATAGACTTTGTAATGCAACACTATCCTCTCGCAGATTATGAGAAGTCAGTCAATACTCAAGATGGGTACAAAAGCTTTATGAACAAATTAGAAGCTTTTAGGCGATGAATTTGAATAGACGGTGAATCTGATTGTGTGACCGTTGTCATCTTCCGGTTGTGACTGTTGAGTCATGGACCAGTTGTTCATCAGGTCAAGATTTTCAAAAAAAACTTCAGCGTTGCCGTCTTCATCAACCTTTGTCAGGTAGACTTTGTCACAGTAATCAAGCATTGTACGGTACATCATTGCGCCGCCGATTACAAACACGTCTTCTGACCTGTACTCTTTTATTCGGCAGAACAGTTCTTCAAGTGACTGTACCATTATGAATCCGTCACGGGTTGCTCTTGATGTATCACCGCCGGGCCAGAGGACTATATTTATCCTGTTTTTAAGAGGTTTTTCATGCGGGAAAGAGAGCAGTGTATTGGAACCCATTACAACAACTTTTCCCAGAGTTTTTTCCTTGAAGTATTTCATATCTTTGGGTAATCTGAACATAAGCTCATTGTGCTTTCCTATACCCCAGTTTCTGTCACAGTGAAGTATTGCCTGCATTTTTGCTCCCGTTTCGCCTCAAAAGTGTCATCATAGGTATCATATTGCAACCGGAATATCGTACTTTTTGTCGCAACACTGATAATTTATAAGCTTGAAATCATTTTTTGTAAATGAGTAGAAATCCGTAATGTCTTTGTTCATTTCAAACTTCGGAGCATCAAACTGCGGATTTTCTATTATCTCTTTGATTATAGGTATGTGTCTGTCATATATATGAGCATCTGCAATAACATGGACAAATTCACCCGCTTCAAGTCCGCTGACCTGTGCAAACATACACAACAATACTGCATATTGCACAACATTCCAGTTGTTTGCCGTCAGCATATCCTGAGCTCTCTGATTCAATATTCCGTTAAGGGTATGTCCGCACACGTTGAATGTCATTGAGTAGGCACACGGATAGAGCATCATTTCATTCAGATCATGATGATTGTAGATGTTGGTGATTATTCTTCTGCTTTGCGGATTGTGTTTCAAGTCATACAGAACACGGTCAACCTGATCAAATTCACCTTCTTTGTACTTGTGCTTTACACCAAGCTGATAACCATACGCTTTTCCTATTGTACCGTTTTCATCCTGCCAGTTGTCCCATATATGAGAAGAAAGTTCACTTACACGATTTGATTTCTTCTGCCATATCCACAGAATTTCATCAACTGCGCTTTTCATGTAGGTTTTTCTGAGTGTTATGATGGGAAATTCTTCACGCAAATCATAGCGATTTACTATGCAGAACTTCTTTATCGTGTGTGCAGGTGTTCCGTCAGCCCAATGCGGACGCACGTCAAAACCTTCGTCTGAGAAGCCGTTTGAAAGAATATCCTTTATATTTTGTATAAAAATCCGGTCTGCCTTGCTCATAAACCGCCCTTTATCGGATTGTATCAAAAGCTGAGAACAGTAGCAAGCAAAACAGTGTGCAACAGTCCTGCATTCAGTGTCAGTTCACAATGGAAATAACGTTGGTAGGGCATGCTTTTGCACATATTCCGCAGGCAATACACTTTGTGACTTTGCCGTTGTCTTCCCGTACAAGAATATCCAGAGGACAAACTTCAATACAGTCTCCACACCCGTCACAGAGCATTTTATCAACGGTGAAAGTTCCGAATCTGTTTTTGGTGATTGCCCTTTTGGAGCAGGCTCTTGCACATGTTCCGCACTGGATACATACAACCGGTCGAACGATTATTCCTGAAATTCCGCTTTGATTTCCGGTACCTCTGCGGTTTCTTACCTGTAGATACGCAAATTTTGTCTGTTCTGTTTTGTGAAAAGCCATAGCACAGGCTCGTACACATTCCTTACAGCCGATACATCGTGCTTTAGGATTTATTGTAAGAGACCTTGCTCCGATATCGGCAAGACCTTTTGAAGAAGACGGGCAATAGGGTGTGTCGGTCAGCGGCAGACTGTTACGCATCTGTCCGTCAAGACGATAGTATGCATCAGATATTGCCGGTGCTGTGGGTATTGCTGTGATTTCACCGATACCTATTGCACCTCCGGCAACGTTAAGTCCCGGTTTTTCAACTATAATTGCTTGGATTTCAGGAACTTCATCAGCTCTGAAAAGACCGAGAGATCCGAATTTAGCCGTAGGTATGCAGTTTTTTACGGGAAAGTTTTCACGCACAGCAAAACCGAGTCCCATTACAACTCCGCCTTCAATCTGTCCTTCAACATTCAGGGGATTTACCGCATAACCGACATCATGTGCGGCTGCAATCTTTTTTACCCTGTGTGTGATGGTGTCAAGAATGCAGACGTGAGTTGCATATCCGTAAGCAACGTGACTTTTAGGGTGGGGAAGGTTACTTCCGAACGGGTCTGTTTCTGCAAGATATTCTGCGTAAAATTCACGCCCTTCAAGTTTGTGTATGTCACCGTTTACGTCATTTAGAGCTGCTTTGAGCATTACCGATGCTCTGCGTACTGCCTCTCCGGTTACCGTGGTGTGCCTTGAGCCTGAAGTTGTACCGCTGTCCGGTGCTGTTTGTGAGTTTGCCTTTTCTTCCACCACGGAATTACCGTCAAGTCCCGTTATGTCACAGACAATCTGTTTGAGAACAGTACACATTCCCTGTCCTATGCAAGAGCCTCCGCAGTGAATTACGGTTTTACCGTTTACGATTTCAAGCCTTACTCTGCCGTAGTCCGGAAGTCCGACACCCACGCCGGCATTTTTCATTGCGCATGCGATTCCTGCATTCGGTGAGCCGTAAAATATGTCTTTTACGGCATCAAGTGTTTCAACAAGACCTGTTGATTCATCTGCAATCTGACCGTTGGGAAGACTCTGCCCCGGATGTATGGCATTTATGTATCTCATTTTCCAGTGATCAATACCTGCCATATCGGCAAGTCTGTTGATAAGTGTTTCCACGGCGAAGCAGGACTGTGTGACCCCGAATCCTCTGAAAGCTCCTGCAGGCGGGTTGTTCGTGTACCATGCGTAGCCGTCTATTTTGAAATTTGTGTAATTGTAAGGTCCTGAGGCATGGGTGCAGGCTCTTTGAAGTACCGGTATTCCCAGTGAAGCATAAGCACCGGTATCGGCAATAATCTTTGCTTCAAGCCCCTGAATTATTCCGTTTTCATCACATCCTATTGACATTTCAATGTCCATGGGATGTCGCTTTGGATGAACAATAAGACTTTCCTCTCTGGTAAGCTTCATCTTGCAAGGACGTTTTGTGAGATACGCAACCAGTGCGGCATAATGCTGAACCGATACATCCTCCTTTCCGCCGAATCCTCCGCCTACATAGGCATTTTCCACAACTACCATTTCTTCAGGAAGATTCAACATAGGCGATGTTTCACGTCTTGTGTCGTAAACGCTTTGGTCTGACGATACGATTTTCACACCGCCGTTTTCAAGCGGAAATGCAAATGCACATTCAGGCTCCATGAATGCGTGTTCAGTCCACGGGGTTCGGAAATGTCCGCTGACTTTGTACTGTGAGTTTTCTATTGCTCTATGCGCATCACCTCTGTCAACGTGTGTTTCACCCAGTAAGTTACCTTCTTCATGTACAAGCGGTGCATTCTCAGCCATTGCCTGATACGGATCTGAAACAAAAGGAAGAATCTCATATTCAACTTTTACCAGCTCTGCTGCCTTGTATGCTTCACTTCTTGTAGGTGCAGCAACAAGAGCAATTACATCACCGATGTAATGTGTAGTTTCTCCTATTCCAATCATTGCGTCCCAGTCCCGTTTCAGGTGACCCACCTTGTGTGTTCCGGGAATGTCCTTTGCGGTAAAAACAAATACTCCTTCCTGTTTTTCTGCTGCAGAAGTGTCTATGGACAGAACCCTTGCGCGCGGATGTTTTGACCTCACTGCAACGGCATTGAGCTGGTTTTCAACATAATAATCATCAGGATACTTACCTTCACCGGTAACTTTGTCTCTTACGTCAACACGCGGAACCCGCATGCCTGTTTTCCAGTTTACATCATCTTTGATGTCAAGATTTTCTCTGAAAATTTTTGCTGCAAGTCTGATTGCCTCAACAATCTTCACATAACCTGTACAGCGGCAGATATTGTTTCTTATGGCATGTCTTATTTCTTCTTCTGAAGGATCGGGATTAACGTCAATCAAGGATTTTGCACAGATCACCATTCCCGGTATGCAAAAACCGCACTGAACTGCACCTGCCTGTCCGAAGGCGTATGTGTATACATTTTTCTCCCTTTCGGAAAGACCCTCAGCAGTGATTATCTCACGTCCTTCCATCTCCGTTGTGACATAAGAACAGGCTTTGTCCGCCTTTCCGTCAATGAGAATTGTACAGGTTCCGCAGGCTCCTTCAGTACATCCGTCCTTCACTGAGGTACAATGAAGTCCGTAACGCAGGTAATTTATCAGTCTTGTTTCTTTGTCAACTGTGACTGTTTTTCCGTTTACAGTAAAAGTTGTCATGTTTATCTTTATACCCTTTGTTCTCTGTTGAACGGCTTGCCGAGTGCAGCAGGTCCGAATTTGTTTGATTTACGGTTGAATGCAAGAACGGCAATAACAAGAATGTACGGGAGCATGGTAAGAAATTCGTAATACCCGAATTGAGGTACGAATATCTGAATCTGTGTCTGAAGACTCTGTGCAAAGGTAAAGAGCAGGGCACCGAGGAAAATTTTTACCGGATGCCACTGTCCGAAATAAACAAGCGCAACGGCAATGAAGCCTCTTCCGCTTATGATTCCCGCATTGAACATCTTTGCCTGACATAAGGTAAGAAAAGCTCCTGCAAAACCTGCCATTGCACCTCCTACTGCAAGACTTTCATAACGTATTTTATTTACGTTTATTCCGAGTGAATCTGCGGCTTTCGGGTAAGTGCCTGCAGCACGGATTTTCAGTCCCCACGGGGTTTTGAAAATTATGTACCACGCTACCGGAACCATAAGGTATGCAATGTAAACAACAGGGTTGTGGGTGAAGAGTATCGGTCCTAAAACCGGTATTTCGGAAAGTACGGGAATTGCTTTTGCATTGATTCCTGTTATTGACTGTGTTCCGCCTATGTAGGAACGGAAAAATGTACCCGCAAGACCTACACCGAACATCTGCAAACCGATTCCTGCAATGCCCTGAGGCGCACGGAAAGAAATCACAACAACTCCGAACAGCAGTCCCATCAATGCACCGCACAATGCTCCGGCAATAAGACCTGCAGCATTGATGTACCCGGGTACGGTACCGGCTCCCCCATATAAAAAAGGAACAAGCATTCCCAGAAATGCCCCCATACTCATTATGCCCTCGCAGCCGAGGTTGAATATTCCTGACTTCTGATTGAACATTTCGCCCATTGAGGCAATGAGAAGTGCAACAGTAAATCTTGCGGTAAGTGTCAGAGTGTTTATCATCAGTTCCATATCAGACCTCCGTTAATCCGGTTTTTTTTGTAAAAAACCTTTTTCGGAATTTTTCAAGAGCATAGGGGTTATTGATTACCATCTGCACTGAAACTATTATGAGGATTATTATTCCCTGCACGGTTTCAACCAGATTCGGCGGAACTGATGTAAGAATTTGCAGATTCACCTGACTGTAAAGCAATATTCCGAAACAGAAGGAAGCCGGAATTACCGCAATAGGGTGAAGTGCCGCAAACAGAGCAACAACAATGCCGGAAAAACCGTAACCTGACGTTATTCCGCTCATTGCTCGTCCCTGAACTCCCATAAGCTCCACGGCACCTGCCATTCCGGAACATGCTCCTGAAATGCACATTGCAATAATAAGATAGAAAGGAACATCAATTCCGCCGTAATTTGCGGCTCTTTCCGATGCTCCTGCTGCCCTCATTTTGTATCCCCATGTTGTTTTGAAGAGCAGTACATATATCACTGCAACCAGTATCAGTGCAAGAATAATCCCCTGATGAAGTGAAGCACCTCTGAAAAATTTTGAGAGTACGGCACTTTCCGGAAGACGTGAACTCATCGGAGTTCCGGTTTTTTCATTGGGATCCAAAAGGGGAACTCTGATACAGAACAGGAAAAACTGGGTTGCGGCATAGTTGAGCATCACGGTGGAGAGCAGCTCACTTACTTCAAGCTTTGCTTTCAGAAAACCGGGAATGAAACCGTAGGCTGCTCCGGCAAGTGCCCCTGCAATGATGCAGAGCGGAACAGCAACAAATTTAGGCAGTGCTTCACAGTGAAGGGCAACGGCACAGGAAGCTACAACTCCCATGTACATCTGTCCTTCAGCACCTATGTTGTTGATTCCGCATCTTGAAGATACGCATATACCCAGTGCAATGATTGTCAGCGGAATCATTCTTGTAAAAACTTCACAAAGTGAACGGAAATTTCTGAAAGGCATGGAAATGATTATCCAGTAAGTTTCAAAAACGTTCCCGCCAACGGCAAGAATAACAAATGCACCCGCTATGAGTGCAATCAGAAATGCGCAGGCAATGACACTTATCTTGAACCAAAGTTTGTAATTATTCATCATCCTTCACTCCTGCCATCAGAATTCCGAGTTGTTTTGTATTTGCTTCATTTTTTTTCAGAACCTTCTGTATTTTACCCTTGAATATTACCGCAATCCTGTCACTGAGGTTCATTATTTCTTCAAGCTCTTCGGATATCAGAAGGATTCCCACTCCGTTTGTGCGAAGTTCAAGAAGCTGACGGTGAATGAATTCTGCAGCCCCCATATCAAGACCCCTGATAGGATAGACACATACCAGAAAACGCGGTTTTCTGCTTATTTCACGTGCTAAAATCACTTTTTGAATATTTCCGCCGGACAGTGACCCTGCTGTAAAGTTTATGTGAGGTGAACGGATATCAAATCTGCTCATCATTTCCTCTGCATAATTTTCAATAATTTTGTTTTTCAGTATTTTGTGACTTGAAAACCTGCTGCTTTCACTGTCTTTCAGGATGAGGTTTTCTTTTATTGTCATGGAAGGCACAATTCCTTCCACATTTCTTTCCTCCGGTATGTAACCCATACCGCTTGCTATTATCTCTCCGGGAGTTTTGTTGGCAAGTGAGGTCCCGAAGAATGTGTAGGTTCCGCTTTCACATTTTCTCAGACCGTTCAGAAATTCCGCAAGTTCTCTCTGTCCGTTTCCCGATACTCCTGCAAGACCCACAATCTCTCCGGCATTTACTTCAAGGTTGAAATGATCAAGAGCGTAGAAACCTCTGTCACTTTTTACACACAGATTCTTTACTGTCAGTGCAGGAGTGCCGTTGACCTGTTCCTCATTGTTTTCCGTGATATTCACTTTATGCCCCGTCATCATTTCCGCTATGTCTTTGGAACTGTAATCTGCAGTGTTCCCCTCAAACACAACACGTCCATGTCTCAGTATTGCAACCTTGTGGCTGAGAGCCTTCACCTCATTCAACTTGTGGCTTATGAAAATTATGGAAAGCTCACTGCTCATCTTTTTAAGCAAAATTATAAGTTCATCCGTTTCCTGCGGGGTGAGGGCAGATGTCGGTTCATCAAGAATGAGAAACTTTGCTCCGAGACAGAGGGTCTTCACAAGTTCAACTCTCTGCTGTTCTCCTACCGAGAGTTGCCATATATATGCATCAGGGTCTGTAACAAGACCGTATTTTTCAGATATTTCATTTATTTTTGAACGAACCGAGTCCAAATCTACCCATGTGCCTTTCCAACAACTTTTCATGCCGAGAGCAATGTTCTCAAGAACCGTCATATTCGGCACGAGCATATACTGTTGGTGAACCATTCCTATTCCTGCATCAAATGCATCATTCGGAGATTTGAAATTAACCTCTTCGCCGTTTATGAACATTTTTCCGCTGTCCTGTTTGTACAGCCCCATTATGATGTTCATAAGTGTTGTTTTTCCTGCACCGTTTTCACCCACAAGTGCAAGAATTTCATGCCTGCCTACAGTGAGACTTATATCATCACTTGCCAAAACACCGGGGAAACGTTTTGTAATATGTCTGACTTTTAATTCTCTGATTTCAGTATTTTCCATCCGAATACCTTATTCTTATTTCCGGATACGGACGAACCGGAACTGCGTCACGCAGTTTTGAAAGTGCTGTTGCACATAAGTATGCCGACCGCTTTTCCGGTCGGCATATTATAAACCGATGCAATTACAGTTTTGTGTAGTCAACATCCTTATAGTTTGCAACAAGGTCTGCCGCTTTTACAAATTCAGCCATCTTGCTTTCAACAGCTTTCTTCACCTCTGCGGTTGCTTTGGGATTAGAATCATTCCAGCCCCATTCAAATCCGCCGTTGTTGAAATTCATTGAAATTATTTCACCGCCGAGCTTACCTTTTTCAAACTTATCAACAAGACCGATGAGAACAGCCTTGTAGTTATATGAGGATGCCGCTATGCATTTGTAACCTTCATCAAGTGCAATCTGTGCAAGATCCTGACCTACCCACCATATTTCCTTATCAGGATAATCCGCAACAGCCCTGAGTGCTCCGAGTGCCTGCTGGGAAGAACCGGTAAGAACATCACAACCTCCCTGTATGAGATTTTGTGCAAATTCTCCTGATTTTACAGTGTCGTTGAAATCACCGATATGTGTGACATCAATCTTACAAGATGGATTTACGCTCTGTACTCCAAGAACATAACCTCTGTTGTAACGAGCCGAATCACCGCCGTCTATGGGACCCACAAGACCTACATGGTTTGCCTTTGTGGTCATACCGGCAATTATACCTGACAGGTAACCTGTTTCTTCTGATTGTGGCATATAGCTGAACACATTGGGACCGATGATGTCCGTTGTTGTTCCGAATGCGAACATAACATCAGGAAACTCTTTGGATGCTTCTTCAACCTGTGCTCTGTACTGTGAGCCGTGTACGATGATGATATTGTATCCGAGATTCACGTAAGTTCTGATTGCCGTCATTGTGTCGGCAGGCTGTGTGTTCTCAACGGCTTTGTAGTCTGAAATTTTCCCCTTGGGAAGCTCATTCATTGCCTGTGTGATTCCGTCATGCATTGCCTGACACCAACCCTTGTCATCAATGGTTGAGGAAACAATCAGTGCAACCTTGATTTCTTTTGCCTTTTCAACTGTCTTTTCAGCAGCTTTTCCGCTGTTGTCTGTCGGTTCTGCTTTCTTTGAACAGGAAACAGAAAGAACCAGAACAAGAGAAAGACAGAGAATAACAGTAAGTACCTTTTTCATACATCTCTCCTGTGAAAAAAATTTGTACATCCGTACACTGTTATATTAGATGCAGAAACATTGAGTTGTCAAAGAAAAACGCTTCTATTGACATGGTTACGGAGAATATTTGATGATGACAATCAAGCACAATGTACACGGAGGAAATGTGCTATGGGTGAATATTATGGCTGAAGATTTACAAAAAGCTCTGGATTTATCGGTATCGTCAATGATTCTTTCTGCCAGCGGATGGCGTAAGGTTTTTGCTCTGTCAGGTGAAGAGGAAGACCGATGCAGTGAAATCAGTACAGCGGACAAACTTATCTGTACTGCGGTTGCACTGTCGTTTTACAGACACATCGGATGTACTGCCGGAGAGCATCCTGTTTTGGTGGCTCGTGACGCAAGACCTACGGGAAAGGGAATCTGTGATGTGATATGCAGTGTCCTTGCTTCCGAAGGTATGAATGTGGCATACGCGGGAATATGCAGTGCACCGGAGATAATGGCACAGTCAGTGAAGCCTTGTTATTGCGGTTTTGTTTTTGTCTCGGCAAGTCACAATCCTATCGGTCATAACGGGATAAAGTTCGGAAAAAACGGCGGAGTTTTATCCGGAGAAGGTGTAAAACCGCTGATTGAAACATTCCGCAGACTGACTGAAGATGCACGGAATCTTCAGAGTGAATATGATGAGAGTATTAAATTTACGGTACCGGAGGACAGTGAGCTTAAGAAGGATTGTTTGCGTGATTATGCGGATTTTGTGAAACACACCACTTGTCCTGACGGTGATTTTTCTTCTTTTGCAAAGGCCGTTGCTTCAAGGAAACTTGGTATTGTTGCAGATCTTAACGGCAGCGCAAGGTGTTTGAGTATAGACAAAACTTTTTTTTCTGAATTGGGAATAAAAACCTGTTTTGTAAACGACACGGCAGGAGAAGTGGTTCACGGTATAGTACCTGAAGGTGATAATCTTAAAACGTGCCGTGATTTGCTTGAAAAGAAACACGCTGAGGACAGCTCATATTTTATAGGTTACGTTCCTGACAATGACGGAGACAGGGGCAATCTTGTCTGGTGTGATGATGAAGGACATGCGCATATTCTTATGGCTCAGGAGGTTTTTGCACTTTGTGTAAAGGCTACTTTGGAATATCACAGGGAGAAAGGAACTCAGAATCTTGCCATTGCCGTGAACGGTCCCACTTCAATGAGGACAGATGAAATTGCCCGCAAATGCGGAGCAGAAGTGTTCCGTTCAGAAGTGGGTGAGGCAAATGCGGTGAGTCTTGGAGATTCACTCCGCAAAAAAGGTTACAACGTACCCATTCTCGGTGAGGGGTCAAACGGAGGAAACATCACTTATCCCGCAAGGGTAAGAGACCCTATGAATACCCTGATGTGTCTGGTTCGCCTTGTATGCAAAGGAAAAACGTTAAGTGAAGAGATAGCAGGACTTCCGGTTTACACAACTACAAACGCATTTTCACCGGAGGCAATTCTTCACCTGCAAACAAAAGATTACCCGGCATTGAAGGCTGTTTATGAGCGCAACTTTGAAAATCAGTGGCAACAGCACACAGAGGAACTTAAAGCATACGGAATAACCCGATATCTGGAGTTCCGGACGGACGGTATCGTTGAAAGACAGGAGAGCGGTCACTGTACTTCAGGTGGTCTGAAAATGTCGTTTTACGATTCTGCAAGCAGGTGTATTGCGTACATCTGGATGAGACCGAGCGGAACCGAACCTCTTTTCAGAATCTGTGCGGACGTACGCGGTGATAACAGAAAACTTCACGATATGCTGATAAACTGGCAGCGTGAGATGATTCTCAATGCAGAGAAAGAGCTCCTATTGCAGAACCGATAACCGGTGCATTTTCGGTGCCGATAAAAACCGCACTTCTGCCGTAAAATGACAGTATTTCATTAAGATATTTCTCCGTAAATTCCTTGAGATATTTT
>JAKSPF010000170.1 GCA_024405065.1 Sphaerochaetaceae bacterium
TGTTCCATCTGTTTTACTTGACGGTGTGGAAATAAGCAGCTCTTTGATTCGCAGGTGTCTCCTAACGGGTGACTTTGAATATGCTTCAAAGTTGCTTGGCAGACCGTTGAGTCCCGTCATAAAGAACATATCGGGTCAGAACGGCTGTTGAAAAATTATTTTTTCGGAGGAAACTATGGTTTCTAAAGAACAGAAACAGGAAATCGTTGCAAAATTCGGAGGCAACGAAAAAAACACGGGTGCAACAGAGGTTCAGATTGCACTTCTTACTGCAAGGATCAATGACCTTCAGAACCATTTTAAGGCAAATCCCAAAGATCATGCTTCAAACCGCGGTCTTCTCAAGCTGGTCGGTCAGAGAAGAAGACTTCTGAAGTATGTGAAAGATAATGATATTGAGAAATATCGTTCACTTATTGCTGAGCTCGGTCTCAGAAAATAACAGATAAAAGCACGTTCAGGCTCCGTTCGCGGGGCTTGTTCTGTGTTAAGTCGCTCTAAAAACATTGAGAAGAAAGAAGAAGAAAGAAAAGTTATGTCAGAAGTTAAAAAAGTATCAGTACAGATAGGTGATGATTATTTGGTTTTTGAAACAGGAAAAATTGCAAAGCAGGCAAACGGTGCGGTTTATGCTCATTATGCCGGTTCCGCAGTAGTTGCAACGGTCTGTTGCGCAAGTGAAGCTGCAGAGATGCTTGATTTTGTGCCTGTTTCAGTTGAATACAATGAAAAATATTATGCGGCAGGGAAGATTCCCGGAGGTTTTCTCAAAAGGGAATCAAAGCCGAAAGATAAAGAAATATTGGTAAGTCGTCTTATTGACCGTCCTATGAGACCTTTGTTTGAAAAGGCTTTTTCAAGAGAAATTCAGATTGTTCCCACAGTTGTTTCTGCGGATCAGGTTCATACTCCCGATGTCATTGCAATAAATGCGGCAAGTGCTGCAGTTACTATTTCGGATATTCCTTTCAACGGACCTATTGCCGGTGTCCGTGTTGCCAAGATAGACGGAAGGTATGTAATAAATCCTACATTCAGAGAAATTGAGGATGCCGATCTTGACATTGTTGTAGCAGGAACACGTGAGGGAATAACTATGGTTGAAGGCGGTGCTCATGAAGTTTCCGAGCAGGACATGCTTGATGCCATTGCTGCGGCACAGCCGGTAATCACAAAACTTTGTGATGCTCAACTTGAACTCAGAAAAATTGCCGGAAAAGAGAAGCTGCCTCTTCTTGTTGCAAAAGAAGAAGATCTTTCGTGGCTTGATCAGATAAAAGAATTTGCTGAGCCTCTTGTTAAAAAGGCTTTCAGCGGTACTGATAAAAAGGCTCGTCACGATAATGTTGCTGCGGTCGTGACACAGACAAAGGAAAAATTTGCGGATGTCCTTGCCGGTCATGAAGACGGAAATGCCAAAATTGCAAAACTTTTTGATGATTTGGAATACAATATTCTGAGATCATCCATTCTCAATGACGGTGTGAGAGTTGACGGAAGAAAAGTCACTGAAATCAGACCTATCACATGTGAGGTTTCAGTTCTTGACAGAACTCACGGCAGTGCGCTTTTTACAAGAGGTGAGACACAGAGCCTTGCGGTGACTACTCTCGGTACCGTACAGGATGAACAGCTTTTTGATGATATTGACGGAGAAAAGAACTACAGTAATTTTATGCTTCACTACAACTTCCCGCCATATTCCGTTGGAGAAACAGGACGTCTTACAACAGGAAGAAGGGAAATCGGTCACGGACATCTTGCACAGAGGGCTCTTCAGCCGGTTGTTCCCGCAAAAGATGAATTCACGTATACTGTACGTGTTGTTTCGGAAATTATGGAGTCAAACGGCTCTTCATCAATGGCTTCCGTATGCGGCGGTTGTCTTTCACTTATGGATGCCGGAGTTCCCATTTCAAAACCGGTTGCCGGCATTGCAATGGGTTTGATTACCGAAGGTGCTGATTATTCAAAGTATCAGATTCTTTCCGATATACTCGGAGAAGAAGACCATCTCGGAGATATGGATTTTAAGGTAGCAGGAACAAGGGACGGTATTACGGCGTTTCAGATGGATATAAAGATTGCCGGAGTAACTCCTGAAATAATGAGTAAAGCTCTTCAACAGGCAAAAGAAGGCAGATACCACATACTCGGCATAATGGAAGAAGCCCTTGCAAAACCCAGACCGGAGGTAAATAAGTACGCTCCCAAGATACTTTCAACAAAAGTTGACGAAGAGAAAATAGGTGCAATAATCGGCACCGGCGGAAAAACCATAAAGGGAATAGCTCAGGTCACCGGTGCTGAAGTGAATATTGACGATACCGGAAATGTTACTATCTACGGTAAGAATGCAGCATCCGCTCAGGCTGCACTTGAGATGATAAAAGCAATCATAGAAGAACCTGAAGTAGGAAAAGTTTATCAGGGAACGGTGAAAAGGATAATGGACTTCGGTGCTTTTGTTGAAATTCTTCCCGGAAAGGAAGGGTTGTGTCACATTTCAAGACTTGCACGCACAAGAGTTGAAAATGTGTCGGATGTACTTGAAGTCGGTCAGTCAATTCCTGTTAAACTTATTGAAATTGACAGAACAGGCGGAAGACTTTCACTTTCATACATTGATGCTATTGATCCTGACGGTGAGAAAAAAATGCCTCCCAGATCAGATAGAAAACCGCGTTTTGAACATAGGGACGGAAAGGGATTCAGAGGCAATTTCAGGCATCATAGTG
>JAKSPF010000171.1 GCA_024405065.1 Sphaerochaetaceae bacterium
GTTTGCGGATGGAGGGAATTGAACCCTCACGGTTGCCCATAGGAACCTAAATCCTACGTGTCTGCCAGTTCCACCACATCCGCATGTATTTGTGATTTTATAATTTTATGATACACAAAAAGCAACAGATGTCACAATACACGCAAAAAATGGAAATTTATACAGTAATGCTTGCTATCTTGGGCGAAAGATTGTATAAAATTACTGCATTTATTGTAATTTAATGCAAATATACAGAGGAGTTTGTATGATTAACAAAAAGATTATCGTTTGTGTTGTGATGTTTGTTTTGCTTGTATCTGCGGTGTTTGCGGGTGGTTCAAAGGAACAGTCACAGTCAGTGACTCTGAATCCCGGAAAGCTTACCGTTGCAACTTCACCGGACTTTGCTCCCTATGAGTTCTATATGCTTGAAAACGGAAAGCCTCAACTTGCCGGTTTTGACATTGCACTTGCACGGTATATTGCAGACTACATGAAACTTGAACTTGAGATTATCCCGATGGATTTTGACGGGATTCTGATGGAACTTCAGAACGGCGGCGCAGATTTGGGAATTTCAGGTTTCTCACCGAATCCCGAACGTGCGGAGGTTGTTGATTTTTCGCAGATTTACTATGACGGCAAGCAGTCTTTTGTCTGTCTGAAAAAAGATCAGGCAAAGTACGGTACCATTGAGTCAATAAACAAAAAGGATGTCACCGTCGGTGCGCAGATAGGTTCAATACAGATGGATTTGGCACAGAAGTATTCTCCGGATGCGGATCTTGTTGCCCTTACAAAAGTTACCGACCTTGTGGCAGAACTTGTCGCCGGAAAAATTGACGGTGCGTATCTTGAAAAGCCGGTTGCTGAAAGCTATCTGAAGAATTATCCGCAGCTTTGTTATGCTTTTGATGTACCCTATGATTCCGAAGGTAATGTAGTGCTTGTAAAGAAAGGTAATTCTGCTTTGCTTGAACAGGTGAAAGCAGCGATTGATTCTGCACTCAAAGACGGAAGTATGAGTGCCTTTGTTGAAAAAGCAATGACAGACGCTCTCAATGAGTATCTTCCCAACTGAGCAGATTGTGATTGAAGTAGGACATTTCTCCCTGAAATGTCCTGCTTTGCGTAAATAAGGACACGAAAATGTTTTCATCGGCAGGATTTGCAAAAACATGGCAGTACATAGATCTTTTCAGACAGGGTCTTGTCTGTACCATATCCCTTTCGTTGTTTACTGTGATTTTCGGTTTTGTGCTGGCACTGGTGTTGGCATTGATGCGTTTGAGCAGGTTCAAGGTGCTGAAAACCGTTGCAGCTGCCTATGTGGAGTTGTTCAGGGCAACGCCTATGCTGGTTCAGCTCTTTGTTGTGTATTACGTGTTGCTCGGCGGGTTGAGTCTGCCGGCAGTTAAATTATTCGGTTTTATAAGGTTTGAAAGATTCCTTCCCGGTGTTGTTGCTCTTTCAATGAATTCAGGTGCGTATCTGTCTGAAATCATAAGGGCGGGTATCCAAAGCATAGATGCAGGACAGACAGAGGCTTCACGTTCATTGGGTATGTCTGCATTTCAGACAATGAAATATATTGTTCTTCCGCAGGCGGTAAAAAACATACTGCCGGCAATAGCAAATGAATTTGTTACAATAATCAAGGAATCTTCAATCTGCTATACAATAGGTGTGCAGGAGATAATGTATGCGGTGAATGCAACCAAGGGTGCAACTTATCGTGTTGCCGAACCTTTGGTGATTGCAGCAGCCGTCTATTTCTGTCTTACGTATCCTACCAGTAAGATAATTGCACGTTTTGAGAGGAAAATGGGAAATGGTTACAAAAGATGAACTTATCAAAGTAAATAACCTGAAAAAATATTACAAACACGGTGAAATAAAGGCTCTTGACGGTGTAGACAACACAATACGTAAAGGTGAAGTGGTTGTCATAATAGGACCCTCGGGTTCAGGGAAGTCAACATTTCTCAGAAGTCTCAACCTTCTTGAAGAACCCACGGAAGGGAGTATCATCTTTAACGGGGTGGATATCACAAAGAAGAAATACAAAGATGAGAGCGGGAATACCGTTAAACTGAATATTGACCGGCATCGCCAGAAAATGGGAATGGTTTTTCAACATTTCAATCTTTTTCCTCATAAAACAATTCTTGAAAATATGACGCTTGCGCCGGTTAAGGTGAAAAAAACAGACAAAGACGAGGCAGAAAAGAAGGCAAGACGGCTTCTGAAAAGGGTCGGACTTGAAGATCGTGCGGATTCATATCCGATTCAGCTTTCAGGTGGTCAGAAACAGAGGGTTGCAATAGTGCGCGCTCTCATGATGGATCCTGAAGTGATGCTTTTTGACGAACCCACAAGTGCTCTTGATCCTGAGATGGTAGGTGAGGTTCTTGCAGTAATAAGGGAACTTGCGGTAAGCGGAATGACAATGGTGATTGTCACTCATGAAATGGGTTTTGCACGTGAAGTGGGCAACCGCATTATTTTCATGGCGGACGGAAAAATTGTTGAGGAAGGAACACCGACTGAAATTTTCCAGAATCCCAAAAGTGAAAGGCTGAAGGATTTTCTGAAAAAAGTTCTGTAAGGTAACGATACTGTGGAATTTTTTTATTTGAAAC
>JAKSPF010000172.1 GCA_024405065.1 Sphaerochaetaceae bacterium
CAGAACTGATGCTGCAAGGCTTGTTGCGGTGGGTTTTGCCGATCTTTTTACATACTCCGGGAAAATATCACTCAGTGCTGATGCATCACTTCCGGTGAAATTGCCGAACGCAGAAAAATCGCCTTCAAGGACAGTTGATAACGCTATGGTGTCAAATGTTTCCGGTATAGTGAAGGTTGCAGACAATACACCTTCATCTTTTGCCTTCTGCATTATCATCAGTGCTTTCGGACCGAGGTATGCGCCGCTTATCATCTTTTCAAATCTGTAGTCATCAGGTTTTTTTGTGGTGCTCTGATATTCCTCATCAATATCTCCTAAGCGGAAGTCAAAGCAACCTGCTTCCTCGTTGATTATGGTTTTTCCGCCCTCAATATACGCCTGATTTGATCCTGTTCCCAGAATTATTCCTACGCAACCTTCCGTTCCCGTGGACTTGTTTGACGGCAGTCCCGCAAGCAAGGTTGCAACCGTATCGTTCAAAAGACAGAGTTTCTTACCGTGGACATCATGCCCGCGACGTGAAAGTTCATCCAAAAGCTCTTTACCTATTTTTTTTCCGACAACTTCCTGAGCCTCAATTTCCTTGCTGAAGAACATCAGTTTTCCGTCAATTCCATAGGATGATTTGAAAATTTCAGTAGGATAGGAAAAACAGAAACCTATCCTGTTGCTTTTTTCAATCAGCGGCTCTACCTCATCTGCAAGCAGTGAAAAGAACTGTGAAGCACTTACTGCGGATTGAGATCCGGGCATTCTGTTTTTCCGGAAATCACTTATCAGCGGAGTGCTGTCACCCTGAACGGTTACAATACAGGTACGGAGATTTGTACCGCCGGCATCAATTACAATCACTTTTTCCGTGCTGTTTATTTCATAATTGCAGTTTATCATACTGTCAATCATCGGCATGGAACTTTTTTTGCCGGCAAGAGCAGCGTCCATTTCACTGATAATGTGAGAAATCAGCTCCTGTGCATTCACGTTTTCAGGACTGAGCTTGTGTCTTTCAATAAAGTTTTCAACCTTCTGATTCATAACCTGACTATAAACACGCAATGCTTTGTTTTCAAGCGGATTTTATGTTAATATTCCTAAATGATGAACAGAATCAGCAGTTTTTTCTGGTACGATCTTGAAACATTCGGTCTGAATCCTTTTTACGACAGGATTGCACAGTTTGCCGGTCAGCGAACCGATGCCGAGCTTAACCCGATAGGTGAGCCCGTAATTCTGTACTGTCGCCTGTCCGCAGACTATGTTCCCGATCCTATGGCATGCATGGTTACCGGAATAACACCTCAGGAAGTGAAGGAAAAGGGTATTCCGGAAAGTGAGTTCATTGAGAAAATAAACGGTCTCTTCAGTGTTCCGGGTACGTGCGTGTGCGGTTTCAATACTATGAAGTTTGACGATGAATTCATACGTAATGCTCTTTACCGCAATTTTCTTGATCCTTATGAACGTGAATGGAAGAACGGATGTTCACGTTGGGATATAATTGATCTTGTACGGGCTGCACATGACCTCAGACCGGAAGGTATAACCTGGCCGCAGCACAAGGAAAACGGAAATCCCGTGTTCAAACTCACGGAACTTACATCGGCAAATAAAATTGACCAGACAGGGGCACATGATGCAATGGTGGATGTGAATGCAACAATAGCTGTTGCCCGTCTGATAAAGAAAAAACAACCGCGTCTGTTTGAGCATTACCTGAAACTGAGAAGCAAGATTGAGGTTAAGAATCTTCTTGATATTCAGAATCATCAACCGGTTCTTTACACATGTGCCGCATTTACAAATCCTAACGGGTGTACTTCCCTTGTAATTCCCATAACCCCTATAACCGGTCAGGACAATACAATCCTTTGTTTCAATCTCATGTGCGATCCGGCACCGCTTCTTGCTTCAGACGCTCAGACAATTCATCAGGTTCATGGTCTGATACGCATTGCGGTGAACAAATCACCGTTCCTTGCTCCTGTCAATACTCTTTCACATGAGGACTTTGCCCGGCTTGGCATAGACGAGAATATATGCAGAATTCACAGTGAGCAGATACAGGAAAACATGACATCTCTCATAATCAGGGCAAGGCAGGGCAATGCAACTGCGTTTTCCAATCCTGATGATGTTGATTTCGGGATATACGACGGATTTTTTTCCGACTCTGATAAAAATCTCTTTTCCGTTGTCAGAAGTACTCCTAAAGAGCAGAGACTTTCACTTAATCTGAAATTTCATGATTCACGTTGTCCGCAGATGCTGTGGAGGCATGTATGCAGAAATTATCCGGAGGTTCTTGATGAGGAAAACTCGGCAAAGTGGAAGCAGTTTGCCGCCGCAAGGATTTTGAATCCCCCGTGTGATGCAATAAATGATATTTTTTTTGTTGAGCGCAAGATTGCCGAAAAACTGAACGAAAACCTGACTGACAGAGAGAAATCAACTCTTACCTTGCTGTCACGTTACATCAATTCGCTGAAACGATATCTCGGACTTACCTGAGAGCCACTTTCAAAACTCCCTTCATAAATCCTGAACTTGCCTTTGCGGTACAAAA
>JAKSPF010000173.1 GCA_024405065.1 Sphaerochaetaceae bacterium
TTCATAATCTGCTTTGAGCTGATTAACGCAATCCTTAACCATCTGTGATGTAACTGTTACGTTATTTGCAAGCAGAACACACATAATGTCAGGCTCGTAACCTCTTTCCTTCATGACACCGAGTGCATGAGTAAGCGCATCAACGTGCTGCGCCGTAGGCAGTGCAAGCTCAGCCGGACGCTTGATTTTTTCATAACCGAGTTTTGCTGCCTCTGCAAGAATCTTCTCATCATCACTTGAACAGTAGAGATGATCAAAACAGCCGGACTTCACTGCTGCATTCGCCCCGTAATACATTACAGGATGTCCCAGAACATCACGGATGTTCTTGTCCTTGAGTGTGTTGTTACCTCTTCCGGTAATCAGACAACAAACTTTCATTTTTTTCTCCTTTCAGTGCCCCGATTTTACAGGGCACAGATTTGTAATTATAAATTTTAAAATTATTTTTTACGGTTCAGTGCCGGTTCGCATCGGAGAGAACAAAATCAATGAATCTGTTCATTCCGGTTTCAAAATCAATCTGAGGATTCCACTTCAGTTTTTCTTTTGCCTTTTGGTTTTCACCGTAAATACCGAACTGGTCACCCGGAGTTCCCTGTCCGTACTCAACAGTTGTACCCTCAATTCTCCTGCAGATCATTTCATTTATGTACTCAACCGTGATTTTCCGTTTATTTGAAATGTTGAATACATCAAACATTTCGTCTCTGGGAACGTCTACGGCATTGATACAAGCCTGAACCACATCATCAACATAGACAAAATCACGGAACCTGTCTTTTGAACCTTTAACAAAAATGTGACGGTCATTCACCGCCATGGCAAGATAAATTGATGCCATACCCTGTTTCAGATTGTCAAGGTTCTGACCTATGCCGAACACGTTGAAAAACCTCAACGCAGTACACTGAATTCCGAATCCAGAATAAATACGCATGTAGTTTTCACTTGCAAGCTTTCCCACAGCATAAAACGACTTGGGAATCTGCTCTGAAGTTTCACTGACAAGCTCTTCAGGATGGTCACCGTAAGTTGCCATTGAGGACGCATACACAAACTTCTTCACCCCGTGCTTTTTGCAGTAATCAAGAAGAAGCAGAGTTGCAAGTGTGTTTGTCTTAAGGTCATACTCCGGATTTTCAAAAGAAACCTCACCGGAACTCTGTCCTGCAATGTGAAAAACGGCATCAAACGAATATTTTTCAAGCTGTGCAATTACGTCGGTATCATAAGTATTACCCCGAATGAACACGCAGCCGGCAGGGACATTACTCTCCTTGCCCGTTGAAAGATTGTCTATTGTAACAACCTTATTACCCTCTTTAATCAGCCTTGCCGCAAGAACACTTCCGATAAAACCGGCAGCACCGGTCACAAGATAAGAAGCCATATCACCATCTCCTTTTGAGAAAAAATGCCGGCAGAACCGGCATTTGTCAACAACGTCATACGGTCATTCCCAACGCCTTTGGAATCGCAAGACTGAAACCGGGAACATAAGTGATGAACATAAGAGCGGCAACCATCACTAAAAACATAGGAAGCATTGCCTTTGCTGTCTTTTCTATCGTTGTTCCGCCAACTGCACAACCTACAAAGAGCGCACTTCCCACAGGAGGAGTACACAGACCTGTTGCAAGATTGAAAATAAGCATTATACCGAAATGAATCGGACTCATACCTATTACGGGACTTGTCACAACCGGAAGAAGAATCGGAGTCATTATGAGAATGAGAGGAGCCATATCCATGAAACAGCCCAAAAGCAGCAGAAGCAGATTGATTATCAGAAGCAACACATATTTGTTGTCTGAAATGGACAGCAGCACCGACGTAAGTTTTGCCGGAATTCTCAGAGCCGTCATCATATATGCAAATGCCTTTGCCGTTGCAAGAAGCGTCATGACAACCGCAAGAGTTTTGAGAGAATTCTTGAGAACCTTGGGAAAGTTGGAAACCTTGTCTTTTTTGTAGACAAAATAGGTCAGAATAAATGTATATACACAGGCAATTGCAGAACTTTCCGTTGCAGTAAACACGCCGAGCGCAACACCGCCCATTATTATCACAAGAGTCATCATGGGAAGAATTGCATTCACTATTATCTGCATGCATTTACCCATTTCCCACCGGAAAGCAGGATTTTCAATCACAACCCATGTTTCGGGTTTCTTTGTAAGATGCCATCCCTTACCGGAACTCTTGGAAAATTTCATCCAACGTACGGAGTCACCTTTTCCTATTTTCTCACCTTTGGGAAAATCGTACTTAAACCTCATGACAAAACACATTGCCATAAGGGAGAGTCCCAAAAGGATTCCGGGCAGAACTCCTGCCATGAACATTGAACCGATTGAGACACCGGCACCTGCAGCAAGAGCGTAAATCACCATGTTGTGACTAGGAGGAATGAGAACACCCTGACATGCCGTTGCAACGGTAAGTCCTACGGCAAATTCAGAAGAATACCCCTGTTTTACCTGAAGCGGAATCACTATTG
>JAKSPF010000174.1 GCA_024405065.1 Sphaerochaetaceae bacterium
CCTCTGCGTTCAAAAGCAAATGCTGTTATAAACCTGATGGGGGCACTCGGCGGGGTGATTTATCTTGCCGTTGCAGCAGTGATGTATCCCAATTCAAAGGTTGCGGGAATGGAACATGTGAACTATCAGATTCTGTTTGTAACCGTTTCCGCAATAATGTTTGTTGCAGTGGGTGTTCTGTTTCTCACGGTGAAGGAGCCCGAACTTTCCGGGAAAAACAGGAATCTTGAAGCCTTGCATCCCGAGTGGAATCTTGCTCAAAATGACGGAAGCGGAAATGAAGTTCTGCCGTTATCCGTAAAGAAAAGTCTCGGCTTCCTGCTTGCGTCAATAGCTTTGTGGTATGCAGGTTACAACGGAATTACAACGTGGTTCACAACCTATGTTGATGTTATTATGGGACAGGGATTGGGCGGTGCTTCAACCTGTCTTCTGATTGCTACGGCAGGTGCGGTGATATCCTATGTTCCGATAGGAATCATCGCATCAAAAATCGGAAGGAAATTAACAATAGAGGCGGGGTGTGTTTTACTTGCGTTGTGTTTTTTCCTCGGTTTTGTGCTTACAACCGGACATTCTGAAATAAATGCTCTTATGTACGTTGATTTTGCACTGGTAGGACTTGCATGGGCTGCAATAAACGTCAATTCACTTCCCATGGTTGTGGAGATGTGTAAGGGGTCAGACATCGGAAAGTTCACCGGTTATTATTACACGGCCTCAATGGCAGCACAGGTGGTGACTCCTGTTCTTGCAGGCACTCTTTTGAGGAATGTGAGTTACAAGGTTCTTTTCCCTCACGGTGCGGGTTTCGTTGCTCTGAGTTTCATCACAATGCTGTTTGTGAAGCACGGTGACTCAAGACCGGATTCCAAAACTGCCGTACATGAAGCACTCTCTGCGGACAATGACTGAGTGAGCCGTTAATAGCCGAGAGACTCTCCTATGATTATCACCGTGATTCTGTCTTTATTGCATTGTTTTCCGGTAATCACGGCAGTTGAACAGATTGTATTTTCACAGCATCCGGGTGTGAGGCACATGAAATCACGTGAATCAACGCAGTTTTTGATGCAGTGTCCGTTCTTTGCACAGAACGTGTCTCTGTCCAGTCTTACTGCATTTGCAGGAGCGCTGATGTTTTTCACACGCGCAACAGCCTCAGCCAAATCAGTGACGATTTTATTATAGCCGGCAAGCACAATTACCCGTGACGGTCCGAATACAAACGCAGCCGCCCTGTTTCCGGTTCCGTCAACGTTGTAAATCAAACCGGACTCCGTGATTGCGTTTGCACTTGTGACAAAAGTATCTGCGGAAAGACCTTCAACAAGGCGTCTGCGTATTTCTTCTTTTTCCGCATTTTTGTCATATCTGTCAATGAACGAATATTCACCGTTCCTTATCAGGTCAAGCGCACCTGTCTCTACAAGCGTTACGGAACCGCCGACTGCGATTTTTTCTCCCGGAACCAGCATTGTTTTCAGCAGGGCAAGAGCTTCCTTTTTGCCGGGAACGTACGTTGCCTGCATACAGTTTTTTTTCAGATTTTCAACTGTTCGGGTGATTTTCATATTGATGATTTTTTCAAGATTTGCTTCCATTGCGTTCTTCAACCTCTTGGCGTGATTTTACCATACGAATATAATAAACTCAAAGCAACTGGTTGCTTTCAGTTTTTTCATTTAACCGGAGATGTCCGTATGTCAATCATCGTACCTGAAGGGTACAGACCCATACTCAATCAGAAAGTCACCGAGCGTGCCATCAAGTTTGTAAAAGACACATTTGAAAGGGAGCTTTCTTCTGAATTGAGGCTTTCAAGAGTTACGTCAACCCTTTTTGTTCCTGCACAGAGCGGGATAAATGATGATCTTTCCGGTGTTGAGAGACCGGTCAGGTTTGAGGTCGGCAAAATGGAAAACAGGAAAATGGAGATTGTCCAGAGTCTTGCAAAGTGGAAAAGAATGGCTCTTGCCGATCACGGATACGAAACCGGAACCGGACTTTACACGGATATGAACGCAATCCGTCCGGATGATGATATTGACAATATACATTCAATCTACGTTGACCAGTGGGACTGGGAACTTGTGATAAGAGAAGAGGACAGGAGCACTGCGTTTTTAAAAGACGTTGTGAAAAGAATCTATCAGGCTCTGAAACGGACGGAGTTTCTTGTTGCGGAAAATTATCCGGGATGCTTTCCTACCTTGCCTGATGAGGTGAAGTTTCTTACAAGTCAGGAACTTCTGAATATTTATCCGTCTCTTTCTCCTCAGGAGCGTGAGAAACGGGCGGCGGAGGAAAACGGTGCTGTTTTTGTGACGGAAATAGGCTGGCCTCTTTCAGACGGAGCAAGGCACGGGATGCGCGCACCTGATTATGATGACTGGACTTTGAACGGTGATTTGATTGTGTGGGATACCGTGAGACGTGATTCCATGGAACTTTCATCAATGGGAATAAGGGTGAACAGAGAGACTCTTCT
>JAKSPF010000175.1 GCA_024405065.1 Sphaerochaetaceae bacterium
CGCAAATACGTCAATGAGAAAGGAATGGTTTTTTACTTTGCAGAAACGTGCAACACACCCGATGACGTGGGCCTTTTCGGGAATTCCCAACATCTGTCTGATATCTGATTTTTTTTCTTTTACGTCAGTGAAACGTGCAATGTTTATTCCGTTATGTAATACAATCGTGTCGGAAATACCGAAAATTTCATCCAGTTCCCATTTCATTTTGTTGTGCAGAGCAATTACTTTCAGGTTCTTGTTTTTTATGAGCCAATCTACTGTTTTTATTTCTTTCGGTGAATCAAAATTCACTTCCGGTTCGGCATGTGATGTATAAAAGAGTCTGATATTTCGGTCTTTACGTGTTGCCTGTTTTACATACTTTGCAAGGTTGAGATGAAAGTGCAGACAGTCAGGTTTGTATTTCCAAATCAAAAATTTGAGTTTAAGTGCGGGAAAAAACCAACCGCAGAGTTTGTTGAATGCTCTGTTGAAAAACGTCATTCCGTTGTAAATGCCGATATCGTTGATTCCGTTTTCCCTGAGTATATCGGAATTTATTGCTCCGGGAATTTTCCATAATGTTATTACATGAACATCAAATTTATCCTTGTTCAGCAGCAATGCGTAATCTTTTACAAGTGCCTGTGCTCCGCCGTCTTCCAACATCAGTATAAATTCAAAAACAACAGTTTTTTTGTACATGTTTTGTATTATATGGAGATATAAAATGTGATGACAAGAACAAAGTTGTTATTGTTGACTTTTGTTCCTCTATGCAACAACGAATTTTGAAATCGGCTCTTCATTATAGTGCAATGTCAAGGATACAGGTAACTTTCTTGTAAATGCCGATACAACTGACGGTACCAGCATTACAGGAACGGCGATGACTGCCGGTTCGCATTGTATATGCGTTCTTGACTCTATAGTATGTATCGTAAATAATAGGATTGAATCGTATTTCAGCCGAAGGGAGTCGGGCGAATGGATTATATAAAAAGGGATTTGGAACAAAAAATAAGGTCTTTAATTGAGGATTATTCGTGTATTCTTGTAACCGGACCGAGACAAGTGGGAAAGACAACTCTTCTGAAAAATCTGATGTCTGAAGAAAAAAATTGTCAACGAAAATATGTGAGAATAGATGATTTTGAAGAAAGGAAACTTGCTCAATATGATCCTGCATTATTTTTACAGCTTCATGGTTTGCCTATTTTCATAGACGAAGTACAGTATGCTCCTCAACTTTTTTCATACATAAAAATTGAAATAGACAACGGTGCTCCCGCTTCTTCTTTTTGGCTGACCGGCTCGCAGGTTTTTAAGTTAATGGAACTTACACAGGAATCGTTGGCGGGAAGAACTGCAATTCTTCATCTGTCTTCACTTTCTCAGCATGAATTGTACGGTAATTCTTCAAGTGACCCGTTCATGTTGAAAATTGATGAGTTGAAAAACCGTCAAAACAAGGGAACGGCGGCTTCTGTAAATGAAATATACAAAAGAATCTGGAGAGGTTCTCTGCCTGGTTATTTGAGCGGAAAATTCAGAAATCGGGAAGTTTTTTATTCCAGCTATGTACAAACATATATTGAACGTGATGTCAGTGAAATGGTAAACGGCGTTGATAAATTTATATTTCAGGATTTTATCCGTTCTGCAGCGTGCAGGGTGGGGCAGATACTGAATGTGCATGATATTGCTCAGGATGTAGGTGTGTCTGATGATACTGCGAGAAGATGGCTGCAGGTTCTTGAAAAGTCAGGTGTAATTTTTTATTTGAGACCGTACTCAAATAATCTTCTGAAAAGAACGGTGAAAACTCCGAAGCTTTATTTTTTTGATACGGGACTTGTTGCATACCTCACAAAGTATACTTCTCCTGAGGTGCTGGAGGCAGGTGCTTTGAATGGGGCGATTCTGGAAAATTATGTGATTTCCGAAATCCGTAAAAGTTATGAAAACAACGTAACTGAGTGTTTGATTTGGTATTACAGGGACAAGGACAACAGGGAAATAGATGCGGTAATTGAGCAGGACGGTATTCTTCACCCTATTGAAATCAAAAAGAGCATAAATCCGCAAAGCGGGATGATATCCTCTTTCTCTGCTTTGGACAAAGGTTCGGTGAAGAGAGGAAAGGGGGCAATAATCTGTTTGAGGTCGGAATTTTCCGCAATAAATTCCGACAATTTCATTGTTCCGGTTTGGATGATATAGAGTGTTTGGGAAAAGGTTACTAAAAAAGATTGAACAATGTTTTACGATGGGCAAGAGCAAGTAATTGTCCGATAAACGAACTTTGGCGGAACTTTCAAAATGGTGTCGATTTGCCTGAACTTGCCTTTGCGGCATAAAACAGGCTACCGGAGGCGAGCCGGCAAACAATGCGTGGATTACAAACTTGAGAAACGCAGGTATGAGTGAAGCGCAGATTAAGGCTCTGATGCCGTCAGCATGTAACTGATGCAGTTTTGAGACAATCAAACAAGAGAG
>JAKSPF010000176.1 GCA_024405065.1 Sphaerochaetaceae bacterium
TATAAGTTTTTGGGTTTGACCGTCGGTGTTGTTCTTTCTAATGATCGTGGCGGTGATGAATTTGAACGTAAAAAAGCTGCCTATGCTTGTGATATTACATACGGAACAAATAACGAATTCGGTTTTGATTATCTTCGTGACAATATGAAAGTGAGATTTGAGGATAAAATACAACCCAAACACTCTTACTGCATAGTGGACGAGATTGACTCAATTCTGATTGATGAGGCAAGAACTCCCCTGATTATTTCAGGAGAAGCGGATGATGACAGTGAATTTGCCAGAAATGCGGAAAAAATCACCTCTTATTTCAGAGAATGTGAAAAAGATCCTGAGACAGGTGATTATCCTGAGGTTTCCGCATTTGCTCGTTTTGAAGATGGTGCAAAGCTTGAACCTGACGGTGATTTCATGATCAATGAAAAACAGAAAAACGTTACATTCACAAAAGAGGGAATGAATCACATGGAGCAATTGCTTCTGAAAATAAATGCAATACAGGGTTCCCTCTATGATGATGAAAATTTTGAGTACATTCACTATGTCACACAGGCAATGAAAGCAAAATATCTTTTTCACAGGGATATTGATTATGTTGTGGCAGACAATCAGGTTCAGATTGTTGATGAGTTTACAGGGAGAATCCTTTACGGCAGGCGATACAGTGACGGACTGCATCAGGCAATAGAAGCAAAGGAGCACATAAAGGTTCTTGGAAAAAACAAGACACTTGCTACCATAACCTTTCAGAATTTTTTCAGAATGTATGACAAACTTTCAGGCATGACGGGAACTGCGGATACCGAAGCGCTGGAGTTCAACACAATATACAAACTTGATGTTGTGGTAGTTCCCACCAATCTTCCGGTTTGCAGACAGGATATGGACGATTTGGTTTTTCTTACTGAAGATTTCAAGCTGGCGGCAATATGCAAGGAGATAAAAAGGGTTCATGAAACAGGACAACCGATTCTTGTCGGTACGGTGTCAATTGAAAAATCGGAACTGATTTCATCTCTGTTGAGGAAAATGGGTATTCCGCATGAAGTTCTCAATGCAAAAAATCATGCAAGGGAAGCAATTATAATAGAGAATGCGGGAAGTGTAGGGGCTGTTACCATAGCAACAAACATGGCAGGAAGAGGTACCGATATAAAATTGGGCGGTTCGCCGGACTCAATGGCAAGAAAGATTTGCGGAACAGAGGCAACAGAGGAGCAATTGCGTGAGGCAAGGGAAAAGATAATGCCTCAGTGGCAGCAGCAGTATGAAAAAGTCAAATCTTTGGGTGGCTTGTATATTCTGGGTACTGAAAGGCATGAATCAAGGAGAATAGATAATCAGCTGAGAGGAAGAAGCGGAAGGCAGGGCGATCCGGGAATTTCCCGTTTCTTTATATCTTTTGACGATAATCTTCTGCGTATATTTGCAAGGGACACTGTGAAGGGTCTTATCGGAAGGCTTGGAATGAATACCGGAGAACCGATAGAGCATGCAATGGTAAGCCGCGTGATTGAAACTGCACAGAAGAGAGTTGAGGAAAGAAACTTTGAGATAAGAAAACACCTTCTTGAATATGATGACGTTCTTAACGAACAAAGAAATTTCATCTATGAGCAAAGAGATTCTATTCTGCAGGATAAAAATATAATTGAAAGGTCTCTGAATGCCGCTTCCGATATTCTTGATTCAATTGCAGATGAGGCTGCATCCGAAAAGGATGCGATGGGTACATACAACAGTCTGCTTATGAACAGGATAGGGTATTCCTATACTCCTAAGGAAGGAGACAGTGCTGCAAAATTCAAACAGATAAATGAACGTATTTTTGCCGATATAAAGTCAATGGTTGATGAAAAAGTGAAGATTGCCGGTCCTGAGCTGTTTTCAATTTTTGTCTGTCAGACATATCTCCGGCAGATTGATACACAATGGCAGAATCACCTTGAGGAACTTGAAGACCTCAGAGATGCGGTATCTTTGAGAAGTTATGCCCAGAAAAATCCTCTTCTTGAATACAAACTTGAAGGCTTTGAAATATTTGACAGGATGATTGACCGTATCAAAACCTCCGTTGTGAAGGCAATTGTGCAGATACGTTTCAGAATTGAAGCACCACAGAACGGAAGAATGGCACAGAGGAAGACAATTGAGTCTCACTCTTCATCAAGTTTGTTTGAAAACAGAGTTCAGCAGCAGATTACAGAGGCAAGAAAGTCTGCAAATTCCGGAAGTACAGGTCCCACGCAGGTTGTAAGGAGTACGCCCAAAGTGGGAAGAAACGATCCTTGTCCGTGCGGTAGCGGAAAAAAATACAAAAACTGTCACGGAAGAACTCAGGGAATGGCGTAAACTGTAAACATTGAGGTATAATTACACTGACTGGTTCTTTTAACACTTTGGATTACGTTATTTT